>CABXBY010000026.1 GCA_902510655.1 uncultured Bacteroidota bacterium
TTCTGGGCTATCTTCTGGATATGTAGATGCAGGAGCTATTGTAAATCAAATTGTAAATGAAATGAAAAGTTTTGACGAAGATATAAGTATGATCGATATTGATTATACTGGTCAAATTGAGGAGCAAAATAAAAATCAAGCTTTTTTACTCAAAGCTTTTGCAACCGGTTTATTATTAATTTTCTTATTACTAATTTTTCAATTTAACTCTATAAGTAAACCTACAATCATCATGATAGCTATCATACTAAGTTTAATTGGTGTATTTGGATATCTCGCTATTTCTGGAAATTCTTTTGTAATCTTAATGACCATGATGGGTATAATTGCTCTCTCTGGAATTGTGGTTAATAATGGGGTTGTATTACTTGACTATTCGGAAATTTTATTAAACAGAAAAAAACAAGACAAGTCTAATAAAAACAAAAAATTAATTGAATTAAAATACGATTCTATTGTTGAATCGTGTAAATCAAGATTAAGACCTGTACTTCTAACAGCAATTACAACTATTGGAGGGTTAGTTCCTTTATCAGCTGGATTTAATATAAATTTTTATACTCTTTTTAGTGATTTTGATCCAAATATATATTGGGGAGGTGATAACTTTGTTTTTTGGGGTCCACTAGCAACTACAGTGATATCAGGTTTAGTTGTGGCAACATTCTTAACATTATTTGTTGTTCCTTCTTTGTTTATGATGATTGAAAAATTTAAATTGTGGATTGGTTTAAGATATAGATAATATCTTCTTAAATTTACATCATATTAATAAAGAATGTACAGAACTCACAATTGTGGCGAGCTAAGATTAAAAAATTTAAATCAAGATGTAACTCTTTCTGGATGGGTTCAAAAATCTAGAAACAAAGGGTTTATGCTTTGGATTGATTTAAGAGATCGATTTGGTGTTTCTCAACTTATCTTTGATGAACAAAGAAGCTCAAAAGACCTTTTTGAGAAAGCAAAAACATTAGGAAGAGAATTTGTAATTCAAGTAAAAGGGTCTATTATTGAAAGGACTTCTAAAAACCCCAATATTGCTACAGGTGACATAGAAATTTTAGTTTCTGAACTAACTGTACTTAACAAATCCCTAACCCCGCCTTTCACAATTGAAGATAAAACTGATGGCGGAGAGGAATTAAGGATGAAGTATAGATATTTAGATATTAGAAGAAATATTAATATTTAGACATAAAGTAAGCTCAGAAATAAGAAATTATTTGACTGCTCTTGATTTCATTGATGTTGAAACTCCCTACTTGATTAAATCAACACCTGAGGGTGCTAGAGACTTTGTTGTCCCCTCCAGAATGAATCAAGGTGAATTTTATGCACTTCCTCAATCGCCTCAAACTTTTAAACAGCTTTTAATGGTTGGCGGTATTGATAAATATTTTCAAATCGTAAAATGTTTTAGAGACGAAGATTTAAGAGCCGACAGGCAACCTGAATTCACTCAAATAGACTGTGAAATGTCCTTTGTTAGTCAAGAAGATATTTTAAAAACATTTGAAGGACTGATTAAGCATCTTTTAAGTTCTATTAAAAATATTAATGTTGATGATTTTCCTAGAATGACATATAATGAAGCTATGTCTAAATATGGTTGTGATAAACCTGATATTAGATTTGGAATGGAGCTTGGGAATTTAAATGAAGTTTCAAAGCATAAAGAATTTAATGTTTTTAATTCGTCTGAACTTGTTTTAGGAATTGCTGTTCCTAACGGAAATAATTTTACGAGAAAACAAATTGATAATTATACCAACTGGGTTAAAAGACCTCAGATTGGAGCTAAGGGGTTAATTTATGTTAGATGTAATGATGATGGAAGCTTCAAATCATCAGTAGACAAGTTTTACGATCAAGAAGATTTAGGCAAATGGGCTAATATAACCGGTGCTGTAAAAGGAGATCTAATTTTTATTCTTTCAGGGGAAGTTTCACAGGTTAGAGCTCAAATTAGTGCCTTAAGACTTGAGCTTGCTGAAAATCTAGATTTAAGAAAGTCTGATGAATTTGCTCCCCTTTGGATTACAGATTTTCCGTTACTTGAATGGGATGATGAATCGCAGAAATATCATGCAATGCACCACCCATTTACATCTCCAAAACTTGATCAATTAAACCTTTTAGAAAAATCACCTGAAAAAGTTAAAGCAAATGCTTACGATTTAGTTTTAAATGGAAATGAAATTGGAGGTGGATCAATTAGAATTCACGATAAAAAAATTCAAGAGTTAATGTTTAAACACTTAGGGTTTTCTGAAACTGAAGCAAAAGAACAATTCGGATTTCTGATGAATGCCTTTGAATATGGAGCTCCTCCTCACGGCGGGATTGCTCTTGGTCTAGACAGGTTAGTCGCCATTCTTCATGGTGAAGAAAGTATAAAGGATTATATAGCTTTCCCAAAAAACAATAGTGGAAAAGATGTTATGATAGATGCTCCTTCAAAACTTGATGACATTCAGCTTGACGAATTATCTTTAAAGCTTAAAAGCAGTAAATAAATTCTACTTTTATAATGAAAAATATTATTTCTATTTTCTTTTTTTTATCAATGATTGGAATAGCTATTGGGTTTTATTTCAAATCAGGGGACGAATTATTAGGAAATAAAATTATTGGAGCTAGTGTTTCGTTCATGGTTTTTGTATTCATGCCTCTTTTTATTTATCATCGTTGGAAAGGTAAAAAACTAAGTGACTACACATTTAGTAACGAAAATCTTAATAAAATGAAGGCAAAATCCTCAAAATCAAATAAATAAAATTTGTTTTTTAAATTAAGTTTTAACACTTAATTATTAATTCCTACATTTGCAGCATATAAATAATTAATAATTAATGACAGGTACAGTAAAATTTTTTAATGGATCCAAAGGTTTTGGGTTTATTACAAACGACGAAACGAGCGAAGATATCTTCGTTCATGTAACTTCTTTAGATGGTTTACAACTAAACGAAGGAGACAAAGTAGAATATTCTGAAGAGGATGGTAGAAAAGGAAAAGTTGCAGGAAACGTAAGTCTAATTGACTAATAGTATTTTATTTTAAGAACAATTCAAACCCTCATTTTTTGAGGGTTTTTTATTTACCATCTCTTTTATTTTTAAAAAAGTCATCTATTAGTTCTTTAGATTCCTTCGCCATTATTCCATCTATAACTTTTGTCTTAGGATGAAGTTGAGTTTTCATTACTCTGTAGCCCCTATGAGCATCACTTGCTCCTATTACTATTTTAAAAATTTGTGACCAATATAAAGCGCCTGCACACATTTGACACGGCTCAAGAGTTACATAAAGTGTGCAATTTTTTAAATATTTTCCTCCCAGATAATTAGCTGCTGATGTTATACATTGCATTTCAGCATGAGCAGTAACATCATTTAATGTTTCCGTTAAATTATGTGATCTTGCAATAATTTGATTGTTACTAACTATAACAGCTCCAACAGGAACTTCACCTTTTTGTAAAGCAATTTTTGCTTCATCAAGAGCTCTTCGCATGAAATAATTATCGTCAAAAAGATTTATCATTTTAACTGATTTTATTATACCATTCTAAAGCATTTCCATCGGTAAGACTAGCAACAAAACAACTAATATCTAAAAGTTGATTATATAAATTCCCCTCTTTGTGAATATATGTTTTGGGTAGTGAAGCAAGAACTAAATCATCTAATGCAGTAGTATTCTCTGACTGATTATTAACAGCTGCTTTTATAAAAACACTTAAAAGTTTGTGAATCACTTGGTAACCTTTAAGTTCTTTTTCGATTACCTCTTTTGACTGGTATACCTTCTTAACACTGATATCAATTATATCTTCCATTTGAGCTTTAAAAACACTTTCTGAAAGTAAAGTTTTTGTAAACTCTCCGTTTAAAATTTTCTCTTCATTTTTTAAAAATATTTTTACGGTATCGTTGATAAGGGTATTAATTGACAGTGCCCTTAAGTATGCAACTCTATCAGTTTTATGTTTTAAGGAATTATATTTTTTTGTGTCTATACAGTCTTTAACTAGTCTTATCAAAAATTCGAGTGCATATTCTTCTGATATCCAACCAAGATTAATTCCATCCTCAAAATCAATAAGTGTATAACAAATGTCATCAGCTGCCTCTACTAAAAAAGCTAAAGGATGGCGCATGTAAGACCCATTGGAATCAATCATTCCAAGTTCATTCGCTACTTCATCAAAAAAAGAGTTTTGAGAATGAAAGAAACCAAATTTCTTGTCCTTAATGTGATTAGATTTTTTATTAAGAATTGATTTTCTTGGGTATTTTGTAAATGCACCTAACGTAGCGTAACTTAGTCTCAAACCTCCTTTAATTCCTACTTTATTTTCAGAAATAATTTTAAAACCATTTGCATTTCCCTCAAAATTGCACAAATCTTCATATTGTTGATCTGAGAGACTTTCCTTAAACCCAACTCCTTCTCCATTTTTAAAAAAATCACCAATTGCCATTTCTCCACTATGTCCAAATGGGGGATTACCAATATCATGAGCTAAACTTGCTGCAGCTACAATAGCCCCAAAATCATTGCTGAGAAAGCCATAAGTTTGTTGTAAATAAGGATATTTCTCTATCAATTTCTTGCCAACAACTCTACCAAGACTTCTTCCGACAACTGAAACCTCTAGACTGTGAGTAAGTCTAGTGTGAACAAAACTTGTTTTAGAAAAAGGGATTACTTGAGTTTTGTCTTGTAAAGATCTAAAAGAAGATGAAAAAATTATTCTATCGTAATCAACTTCAAAGCCAATTCGAGTTTCATCTTGTTCAAGTCTTAATCTTTTTAATGTATCTCCTTGTCTTTTTAAAGAAAGTAATTGTTCCCAGTTCATAAGTGCAATTTAACGAATCATTTAACATTATAACATAACTATTTCTTAACATTAGTAATATTTTAATCCTTTAATATTGCAGTATAAATTAAAACATGAAAAAAATTATATTTATTTTATTTGTTCTTGTTAGCTTTAAAACATATGCTCAAGATTTAGGAAATGGTAAACCAAATTTTAAAATTTTCTGGAACTACCATAATGATTTCACAAAAGAAGCAACAAAAAAAAGTGCTTTTGAACTTAAAAGAGTTTACTTAGGATATAAACACGATTTTAACGATACTTTTTCTGCTAAGGTTACATATGATATTGGATCTAACTCAGGTGGAAGTGAATACACCGCTTATGTCAAGATTGCTCAATTAGATTGGAAATTAAATCCTAAAGTAAAACTAAGCATGGGTTTAATTGGAAACAAACAATTTAATGATCAAGAAAGTTTGTGGGGATACCGTTATGCACAAAAAGGTATTCTAAATGAATTTAAATTTGGCCCAAGTGCAGATCTTGGAATTAACTCAGAATTTACCATTAATCCAAAATTTAAAATAAACTTATTTATTTTAAACGGAGAAGGATATAAATCTCTTCAAGATAATAATGGACACCAGAAAATGGGAACAAGTTTTATATATAATTTTTCTGAGAAATTTACAGGAAAAATTTATATAGATTCTCAACGTTCGGAAAACACTAAGTCAATAAAAAATAATTCTATTTTCTTGGGTTATAATAATTCTGACTTTAGAGGTGGCGTTGAATATGGCAAAATTAAAAATGCCAGAACATATAAAAATGCTGAAGATGATCATAACAGAGATGGTTTCTCTGTTTTTGGGTCAAAGAAATTATCTAAAAATTATGAATTGTTTGCTCGGTACGATCAAATAAGTTCAAATATTCTATCTGGAGAATCTAAATCGTGGAATTATAATAATGATGGTAGCTTAGTTATGTTTGGAACCCAATACCAAGCAACAAAAGGCGTGAAATTTAATTTAAATTACAAACTATTTAACTATAATAATTCGCTAATTAATAATAAATCTATTCTGACTTTAAATGCTGAATTTAAAATATAACATATGAATATACTTAACATAAATTTTACATCAATTTTAACAGTTTTTTCAAATTTTACACCTGAATTAGATTCAGAAATGAATATCTACTTGGTTATGGTAATTGCATTAGGTTTATTAGCTATTGGAGATCTTATTGTTGGAGTTAGTAACGATGCTGTCAATTTTTTAAATTCAGCAATTGGATCAAAGGTTTTAAATTATAATACCATAATGATTGTTGCTGGTCTTGGAATTGCTGTAGGAGCAGTTTTTTCTAGCGGAATGATGGAAGTAGCTAGAAAGGGAATATTTAATCCTGAAATGTTTTTCTTTTCTGAAATTATGATAATTTTTATGGCCGTAATGATAACTGACATATTATTATTAGATTTTTTCAATACTCTTGGAATGCCAACGTCAACTACAGTTTCAATCGTGTTTGAGCTATTGGGTGCTGCTGTTGCTGTTTCATTAATTAAAATTTTTGCGTCTGGTGGAGATGCCAGTATGCTTCCAGAATACATTAATGTAGCTAAAGCAACTCAAATTATTTTAGGAATTTTACTCTCTGTTTTTATAGCTTTTTCTGTTGGTGCTGTTGTTCAATATGTTTCAAGATTGCTTTTATCTTTTAGATTTGAAGAAAAAGCTAAGTGGGTAGGTTCATTATTTGGAGGAATTGCACTAACTGCAATTTCATATTTTATTTTAATGAAAGGAATAAAAGGAACGCCTTTTGCAAAACAAAGTTTCGATATTTTAAACGGATCAACTATTGCTTCTTTTCTTGAAAATGAAGTCATTTTAATAACAATTTTATCTTTTATAGTTTTATTTATAATCTCATCTATATTTATTTACGTTTTAAAATTTAATATTTATAAAATAATTATTGCAATTGGAACATTTTCGCTAGCGTTAGCATTTGCTGGAAATGATTTAGTAAATTTTATTGGCGTTCCTATTGCTGCCTGGCAATCATATGAGGCATGGTTAGCTTCTGGCGTTGAAGCCAGTTCTTTTTCAATGGAAGTATTATCCTCTAAAGTCCCTACTCCTACTTTATTATTATTAGTTGCAGGGTTTGTAATGGTAATTACATTGTGGTTTTCATCAAAAGCTAAAAAAGTTGTTAAAACTTCAATCGATTTGTCTAATCAAGAATCAACAAAAGAAAGATTTAGCCCTAATTATCTTTCAAGAAACCTCGTAAGAATATCAATAAACGTTTCTAAAGCTATAGATTTAGTTGTTCCTGAAAGAATTAACAAAAGAATTGAAAAACAGTTTGAAAAATCAGTTATAAATTTAAGTTCTAGAAAAAAAATAGAGCTTCCAGCATTTGATCAAATTAGAGCAGCAGTAAACTTGATGGTTGCAGCCATTTTGATTTCTATTGCAACTTCATTTAAATTGCCTTTATCAACAACTTATGTAACTTTTATGGTGGCTATGGGGACTTCTTTAGCTGATAGGGCGTGGGGGAGCGAAAGTGCTGTATATCGAGTGGCAGGAGTTCTTAATGTGATTGGAGGGTGGTTTTTTACTGCAATTAGCGCTTTCATAGCATGTGGAATAATAGCATTTATAATACATATTGGTGGCCCTACTGCGATTGCAATACTTCTATTTTTAGCATTATTAATACTTGCTAGAAATTACATTTCTCATAGAAAAGAAAATGCTCAATCAAAAAGTGAAGATGCATTAAGTTCAGCTGAAAGTAGTTCAATTCAAGGTGTAATAATTGAAAGTTCAAGCAATATTTCAAAAGCCTCAAAAAAAATTAAAAGAATTTTTTCTGCATCTATAACAGGACTGGCAACTCAGGATCTTTCGGTTTTAAAAAAGAATAAGAAAGATGTAAAATCTCTTGCCCAAGAAATTGATGACATGAGAGATGACTTGTTTTATTTTATTAAAAACTTAGATGAATCAACTATTAAAGGTGCCAGTAATTTTTATATAAATGTATTGGGACTTTTACAAGATATCGCTCAATCTTTAGAATATATTTCAAAAGTCACTTTCAAGCATATTAATAATAATCATAAAGCTTTAACTTTTAATCAAATTAGAGAATTAAAAGAAATTAATCTTCAACTTGAAACTTTATTTGAAAGGACTAAATTCGCATTTTCTAAAAATAATTTTAAAGAAATTTCCAGCATTCTTGACTCTAAACAAGAGCTTTTAAATTCGGTAAGAGAAAAAATAAATAATCAGATTTCAAGAACAAAATCTGAAGAATCGAGTCCAAAAAACACTACGCTTTACTTTAGTATCTTAACTGAAACTAAAGATCTTATAAAAACAAACATGGCAATGCTAGAGTTATACAATGAACAGTACGATTCTAACATAGAACCGCCAGCAGCAGGTGAATAGAAACTATTAATTATTTGATATAAAAAAAGCAATTCGTAAAGAATTGCTTTTTTTTAATCTCGATTTTATTTGAAACTATCCTTCACAGCTTTCGCACTCTTTCTTTTGTTTGAATTTTTGTGCTGCGTTCATACTGTGCTGGTAATAAAGAGATTTTAAGCCCAATTTCCATGCTGTTATATGAATCTTATTAATCTCCTTAGTAGGAGTATCAGGATGTATAATGATATTAAGCGACTGACCTTGATCTAGATGATTTTGCCTATTAGCTGCTTGATAAATAATCACTAATTGATCTATTTCAGAATAAGTTTTGAAAGTATCTTTTTCGATTTCAGACAAGAAATCAAGATGTTGAACAGAACCGTCTCTATCTCTAATATCTCTCCAAACTTCTGGTGTATCCATTTCTTTTTCTCTTAAAAGTTTTATCAAAAAAGGATTCTTAACTGTTGTTTTAATTTTTGCAATGTCTTTAACATAAATATTAGACCATATTGGTTCTATGCCTTGAGATACTTGCCCTAATATAAAAGCAGAAGATGTAGTTGGCGCTATAGCATTCAAAGTAGCATTTCTTCTACCATATCCCTTAAGAAGTTCTGGTTCTCCAAATTTTTGTGCCAAATGTTCAGAAGCTTTATAGGAAAGTTCTTTTAAAGTTCTAAAAACTTCACTGTTTAAATCGTAGGCCTCTTGACTATCAAATGGCAACATTTTAGATTGAAGCAAAGAGTGCCATCCTAAAGTTCCCATTCCTAATGCTCTATTTTCTTTTGCAAAATTATATGCTCTCTCCATAAATAGAAATGTCTGTTGATCCTCTCTATCTGGTGAATTCTTATAGGATTCTAATTTTTCTAAAAACTCTGTAATTACCGCATCTAAAAAATAAACCATCGTTTGAACAGCATCTGTATCTTTCCACTTATCATAATGTAGTAAGTTAATACTTGACAAAACACAAACAAAAGACCAATTGTGATTGGAGGGCAACATTATCTCTGTGCATAAATTACTTGCATAGATTGGCAGCTCTTTATCTTTGTATACGTCGGCAGCTCCGTTGTTTGCATTATCTGTAAAGAAGATATACGGGTAACCCATTTCTCCACGACTTTGTAAAACTTTAGCCCATACTGTTCTTTTATCAACATCGCCATCAATCATCTGTTGCATCCAGTCATTAGTTACGGTGACTCCGTGAGTTAATTCCTGTATAGGATTACCTTCGGATCCTATTTCCAAGAATTCCATAATATCAGCATGATCAATTGGTAAATAAGGAGAAAAACGTCCTCGTCTTACCGAACCTTGACTTACAACGTCTACCATAGATTCAAACAATCTCATAATATGAACGGCTCCTGAGGCTTCACCATTATTTTTTATAGCAGCTCCTCGTGGTCTAATTTTACCAAAATAACCCGATGTTCCTCCACCTAATTTGGACATCATGCCCACTTCAGATTGGGAGTATAAGATGTTACCTATATCATCATCTACATGAGAGCCAAAACAGCTGATTGGTAAACCACGCTCTTTTCCAAAGTTTGACCAAACAGGAGATGCCAACGAATAATATCCCTCTGACATGTAATGATAAAATTTGTTTGCATAACCTGGCATTTGAAGTATTTCTTCCGCTCTTTTAGCAATATCAGCTATACGTTCTTCCGCACACAATCCTTCACCTAGATACCCAGCAGCTAAAAATTTTCTACTATTTTCATTTAGCCACTCAAACGGTTTTTCAGAATTCAAACCCATCCTTTTGTTGGAGTTTTCTCTAGCTTGAGTTGAATCTTGTGATGAGTTTGTTTGTTTTTGTTCAGCTGTTATGTTTGTATACATTTTCTAAAATAAGTCGTCATTTGTTATACTTTGGCTTCTTTTACTATAATTGATAGATCTTTTTACAAAAAAATCACCATGTTTAGTTCCAATAATCTCATCGTCAAACCATTCGGTTTCTGAAACTAAATTTTGATCGACTTCAAATACTTTATCAATTCCTATACTTTCTAAAGAATTGTTAAATCTATTTTTTAAAAATTCATTAATAACTTTTTTTGGCAAAAAGTCTAGTTCCCCTTCTTCAAAAATCCAGTCCACAACATCTTGTTCTGCGTCAAAAGCCTGTTTACACAAATTTTGAATGTCTTCATGATATTCTGGAGTGAACCATTCAGGATGCTCTTTCTGAAGAATTTTGATTAGATCAATACCAAAATCTCCGTGTATCTGCTCTTCTTTAGATGTTGCCTCAACAACATTAGAGATACCTTTCAACATGTTTTTGTGCTTATTAAAAGCCATGATGATTAAGAATTGAGAAAATAAAGAAACGTGTTCAATAAATAATGAAAACAAAAGAATAGACTCAGCATATTCTTTGTCATCATCACTTTTTGAATTTTTAAGTGCTGTTTCTAAATATCGTACCCTTTTCATAATACTTGGTTTCTTTTTAAGCGCTTTGAACTCAGAATTCAATCCTAATATTTCCAATAAATGAGAATAAGCATCTGCATGTCGAACTTCACTTTCTGCAAAGGTTGACCCTACAGATCCAATCTCTGGTTTTGGAATTCTATGATACAGATCTCCCCAAAAAGATTTGACAGCCACTTCAATTTGAGAAATTGCCAACATCGTGTTTTTAATCGCACTTCTTTCTGAAATAGATAGGCGAGACTTAAAATCTTGAATATCACTTGTAAAATTAAATTCTGAATGAATCCAGTAAGAATGTCTTATAGCCGGAACATACTCATACAGATGGGGATATTCGTATGGCTTTAAATTAATACGTTTTTCGAAAATATCAGACTCTCTTTTTTGACTTCTTTTGTTTCGATATAAAATGTATGCTTTTGCTACTTCTGGAAATTTACTTTCCATTAAATGTGTCTCTACAATGTCCTGGACCTCTTCAATAGTTGGAATATATTCTTTATACTCATTTTTACGATCTAATAATGTTTTATAAACTGACAACGCAATGTCTTGTGCATTTTCATAAGTGCCAACTTCAACCGCAACCATTGCTTTGTGAATAGCCTCTGTAACCTTTTCTAAATGAAAGGCTTTTGTATTGAAATCTCTCTTAATTATTTGATCTATCTTCATTTGGTTCAAAATTTATAATTCTTGTGATATATAAAAATATCTAATTTATTTCATCATTTTTAAATAGTGACTTTATAAGTTCTTAACAAAATTTTCAACAAAATTTTTGTTATGTTTTTCAATTAAAAAAAGAAGACTATTTGCCTCTAACTTTAATTTTTTAAAGTCTTATTTGTTAATTTTTAACAACAAGCACATCTGTTTAAGCTACCTTTAAATTATCAAATAGCCAAAAAAAAATAACCAACAATTAAATTAAATATTGACGTTTTTTTGTGAAAACTGTTTAACTACAGAATTGTTAATTGCTTTTTAATTTAAAAAAACAATAAAGTCTGTGTTTGTTGTCTAACACAAAGATTCTAAAATGTTACCAAAAAAAAAAGTAGTATTTATTCACAAACAGGCTTAGTTCTTAACAATTTGAAAATGCTCCGTTTTGTTAATTTAAAATATTTTTAAGCACAATAATTTGATTATTAATTTATTACGACTAATTAAAAATTGTATCCCGACTCAACGAATTATTTAATTTTGTTTTTGGCTATTTTTTCAAGCTCCAAAAACCACTCATTACCGAATTTTTTAATCAATGCTTCTTTAACAAATTGGAAAACTGGTTTTTTTAATTCGTTTCCTAAGCTACAAGCGTCAGAGCATATAAACCAATTGTGATAATTTACAGCTGTAAATTCTGAATATTCTTTAATCCTAACAGGATATAAATGACATGAAATTGGTTTGTTAAAACTTATTTCGTTATTAGTATAAGCTTTTTCTATTCCACATGACAAAGAACCGTTATCTTCATAATGCACATAAACACATGCTTTTGAATCTATCAAAGGTGTTTCTAGTTCCCCATCACTTAGAGTAACATACTTGCCATTAGAATTGATAGTTTTGTTTGCTCTTGCAGACAAGTATTTTGAAATTTTCTCAAAATTTTGATTTAACAACTCCGCTTCATTTTTTTCTAATGGTGCTCCAGCTGTGCCCTCAATACAGCATGCTCCTTTACACTTTGAAATATTACAATGAAAATTATTTTCAATTATTTCTTCTGAAATTAAAGTTTTGCCAATCCTAAACATTTTATGAAATTAAGAAAATACTAGTCAAATATTTTGAATATAAATTATATTTGCAAAAAAAATTATGATTAATCCGAAAGAAATATTTACAGTAGGGATGATTCTTTTTGCTGTAATCGATATTATCGGAAGTGTTCCTATAATCATTGAACTAAGAAAGAAAGTTGGACATATTCAGTCTGAGAAAGCATCCATTGTTTCTGTGTTAATAATGATTGCATTTTTATTTATTGGTGAAGAAATTTTAAATATTATAGGAATTGATGTTAATTCTTTTGCTGTAGCTGGCGCGTTTGTAATCTTTTTTATATCATTAGAAATGGTATTAGGAGTGTCCATTTATAAAGACGAAACACCTGAAACAGCCTCAATAGTTCCAATTGCTTTTCCTTTAATTGCCGGAGCAGGAACTTTAACTACGTTATTATCTTTAAGAGCAGAATTTGAGCTAATAAATATTATAATAGCTATTCTGGTTAATATTTTATTTGTTTATTTGGTTCTAAAGTTTTCTGAAAAAATTGAAAGAATTTTTGGAAAATCAGGCATTGGAGTAATAAGAAAAATATTTGGTGTAATTTTAATGGCCATTGCAGTCAAATTATTTGCAAGTAATATTCAAGGTTTATTTTAATATGAAAAAAATTTATTTCTTTATAACAATAGCAATTTTACTTTTTGTTTTTAATCTCACAAAAATAGATTTTGAAAATATTTTTTCTAATGATAGCAAAATTGGGTTAACGGGTGCATTAGCTTGCGCATGCACAATTCTTATTATGGTTATTTTATTTATATCAAAAAAAATAAAAAATAAACAAAATTAAATTTTGGGTATGTGAATAACTTCTATACCAGCTTGTTTTAAAAAATTTATTCCAGATTTGTCTTTATACTCTATATTGTAAACAACTCTTATGATTCCAGATTGGAAGATTAGTTTACTACAATCCCTACATGGAGAAAGTGTAACATATAAAGTAGCATTTTTGCTTGACTGAGTTGATGCTGCGACTTTCATAATCGCATTTGCCTCTGCATGAAGAACATACCATTTAGTACAATTTTCATCGTCTTCACATGTGTTCTCAAATCCAGTTGGAGTTCCATTGTATCCATCGGATATTATCATTTTATCTTTTACAATTAATGCTCCAACTTGTTTTCTTTTACAATGAGATAGTTTAGCCCACTCTTGAGCCATTTTCAAATATGCTATATCGTATTTTCTTTGTTTACTTGCCGTCATCTATATCATTTGATATATTAAATTTAAAGATAATAGTATTATAATTATCGAAACTATTTTTATATAAATTGTTCTAGAAATCAAATTAAGCTTATTTAAAATTGTATTTATTATAAGAATTACTAAAACAACAACCAATTGTGATAATTCAACTCCTAACGCAAATCCAATAAGGGGAGTGATTTTGGCATCCAATGAATCTGTTAACATCTCAAAATAATTACCAAAACCAAAACCATGAATTAATCCAAAAAATATAGAAAACCCGTATTCAAAAAGATTGTTCTTACTCTTTTTAGTCTCTAAAATATTATAAAGAGAAGTTACTATTATCGTAGTTGGAATTAAAAATTCTATAAGTTGAGATGAGGGTTTAAATAAGTCGAAAGCGGATAATATTAATGAAAAGGTGTGTCCAAAAGTAAAAAAAGTTACTACCCAAAAAACAGTTTTAAAATCCTTAAAATTATATACTATAGTAAGAGCGCAAAGAAAAAGCATGTGATCAATTGCATTCCAATCTAATACGTGGAGAAGCCCTAATTCTAAATAAAAAATTAAATCGTACATAATTTAAATATAATCAAAAGCCTCTTTCATCTTTTATGTTTTGATAAGCTTTTTGAATTTGCTGAAATTTATCTTGAGCAGCCTTGACATAAACGTCTCCTAGGTGCTGAACTTTATCCGGATGATGTTTTTTTGCTAAGTCTCTATATGACTTTTTAACCTGTTCGTTGGTTGCAGATTTTTCTAACTCTAAAATTTTATAAGCACCATCTGTTTCTTTAATAAACATAGCTTTAATGCTTAAAAAATCCGCATAGGATAATTTAAATAAATTTGAAAACTCTAATAATTTTTGAATTTCTAAATTACTTATTGTTCCATCAGCCTTGGCAATTCCAAATAAAAAATGAATCACTTGAAGACGACTTCCGTAATTTAAAGAAACATTAAATAGTGTTGATATTTTATTTAGGGAAATCCCTTTATTTTTTACATTTTGATTGAAAATTTTAAAAACTTCATTTGCTCTTGTTTTTCCATAAGCAGAAACAAAATATGTTCTTACAAAATCTAATTCGTTTTGAGTGACTTTTCCATCGGCTTTAATAACTAGAGAAGCAAGAGCCAGAAGATTAAGCTCAAAATCTTTATTTGATATTTTACTAACTCCTGACTTGAAAAGAGACCCAATAAAAAATCCTAAAACAGCTCCAGGAAATCTTAAAAAATAATATCCAATTAAAGCGAATAAAAGTTTATTCATTAATAAAAAATTTATTCAAATTTACAAATGTCAACTGAATTTAATACATACATTTTAATCATTCTTTATTATATTTACATAAATAAAAAAAATATGTATCCAGCTGAATTAGTAAAACCAATGAGAGAAGATTTAACCTCTGCAGGATTTGTTGAACTTACAAATTCTGATGAAGTTAATAGCCAAGTTCCTAATAGCGCAACTGCTGTTCTAATAGTAAACTCTGTATGCGGTTGTGCTGCTGCTAATGCTAGACCTGGTATTAAATCGTCATTAATTAACGATAAAAAACCAGGTAAACTATTTACTGTTTTTGCTGGAGTTGACAAAGAGGCAACTGATGCTGCAAGAAAATTAATGATTCCTTTCCCTCCTTCATCCCCATGTATTGCAATTTTTAAAGATGGTGACCTTGTTCATATGTTAGAAAGACATCATATTGAAGGAAGATCTGCTGAAATAATAAGTGAAAACCTTAAGCAAGCTTACAATCAATTTTGCTAATCCAATGTTGGAAAAGTAATTTTAAAGGTAGTTCCTTTATTAACTTTAGATTCAAAATCTATTTTTCCCTCGTAGGAGTTAACAAGGTTTTTAACCATTCCTAATCCAAGTCCCATTCCTCCAGATTTTGTAGTAAAGTTGGGTTCAAAAATGTTTTTTCTAATATTTAATGGGATTCCTATACCATTGTCTTTAACCGTTATTCTAACAGTTTTTGACATTTTTTTAATAGAAACATTTATTGATGGTGATTTAATATTTTCACATGCCTGGATAGCATTTTTTATTAAATTGGTCATTATCCTTACGATTTGCGGTCTATCTATATTTATGATTATTGTATCTTCTTTAGATTTAAAAATGATATGTTTTTCTTTAAAAATCTCTAGTGAAAGCCTAACAGCTTTAACAATATTTAGCTTTTCTCCTTGCTGAACAGGCATCTCTGCGAAATTTGAAAAAGCAGATGCGATTGAGCT
>CABXBY010000027.1 GCA_902510655.1 uncultured Bacteroidota bacterium
AAAAAACTTTTAACGATCTAACTATAGCTTCTAATTCGACAAGATATTCTCTTTTCCTAACAGATGGAGAAAACACAAACCCCTCTATAACTAGAGTTCTGTTGTTTTTTGTGTCTTTAATGTAATAGTTTAGAAAAGGTCCTGCCATGTAGTCGTTAATCACCTCCCAAGTTCCTCTAGTCTCAAAAGCATTTAACGAGCTAACTTTTGTATTGAAAAAATAGGGTTCATACGCTTTTTCAGTAATTAAATAAGAGTCTTTATTTCTTCCTGGAACAAAAGCTTTCCCAATTGAATCTCTCAAAGCAATAATACTTTCAAGGTTAGGGCTCTCTTTATACAAAGGCAGTGTATATATTAATAAATTAACACTTCCTTTTTGTGTTTCTCTTTGGAACCAAAACTTGTTATTGCTTTCTTTTTTAAAAAGTTTATACCCTGAGGACATTGTAAGGCTAATCCCAATAGAATCAAGTTCTTTTGTTTTTAATATAGAGTTTTTTATTCTTTTTTGTTTTTCTTTTATTTCGCTTGCTTTAAAAACAGAAATTGCTTTTTGAGAAATTTTATTTATTTGCTTTAATATGTTCTTTTTTGTGTTTCCTTTTACATAGACTATTTTTTGTGGTGAAGCAAATTTGTTTGATTCAATATAGGCGGTGTCTTTTTTTGATTTAGAAATCACAATAATATTTCTACTCTCTCTTGTAAAATCAGTGAATATTGACGGGGGAATCTGATTTAATGTAAACAAAGGTTCTTGTTGAGGAAGGCCAAGAAATTCACTCGAAAAAACTTTTTGCAACTCTTTCCCTGGCGATTCATTCCATAGTTTATTGTCAATCACCACAGAAATAGCGTGAATTTTTCCACTAGACACTGGTTTATATGCTGTTACCGTAGAGTCGCAGCCTACAACAAAAACAACGAGCATGAAAAGAATTTTTTTGTACATTTTTATTGTTCTAAAGCTTTAATTCCAGGAAGAGTTTTGCCTTCTAAACTTTCAAGCATCGCTCCTCCGCCAGTTGAAACATAGCTAACTTTATTAGAAAAATTAAATTGTTTAACTGCCGCAACAGAATCTCCTCCTCCAACAAGGGAGAATGCGCCAGAAGACGTGCTTTTAGAAACAAAATTACCAACCGCTACAGTTCCTTTAGAAAAAGTTTCCATTTCAAAAACACCAACAGGGCCATTCCATAAAATAGTGTTACTAGATTCTATTACTTTTTTAAAAATCTCTAAAGATTCTGGCCCAGCGTCCATTCCTTCCCAGTTTTCAGGAATTTGATTAATTGGACAAATTTGAGTTTCAGCATCATTTGAAAAATCATTTGCACATAAAACATCTACTGGCAAACAGACCTCTACTTTGTTTTGTTTGGCTTTTTCTAATATTGACAATGCCAAGTCTAATTTATCGTTTTCACATATAGATCCTCCAATTTTACCTCCTTGTGCTTTTATGAAAGTAAAAGCCATTCCTCCTCCAATAATTAGTTTGTCTATTTTGTCGATTATATTATTAATTATAGTGATTTTTGAAGAAACTTTAGCACCCCCTAAAATGGCTAACACAGGTTTTTGACCGTCTTCAATAACTTTTTTAATAGAGTCAACTTCTTTTAAAAGCAAATCTCCAGCAAATTTATTCTTGGTGAAAAATTTTGCAACTACACAGGTTGAGGCATGAGCTCTGTGAGCTGTACCAAAAGCGTCGTTTACATAGCTGTCCCCTAATTTAGAAAGCTTTTTTGCAAAATCATTATCGCCTTCTTCTTCTTCTTTGTGATACCTTAGGTTTTCTAACAAAATGATTTGACCGGGTTTACTGTTTTTAATTATCTGCTGTGTTGCTTCTCCAATAGTTTGCTTTGAAAAAACAACAGGCTTTCCTAAAACATCTTCAACCGATTTTACAATGTGGGAAAGCGAAAGCTCTGGATCATTGCCTTTTGGTCTTCCAAGATGAGACATTAAAACAGCTGTTCCGCCGTCGTTTATTATTTTGTTGATTGTCTTTTTTGCTGCAACAATTCTAGAGTTATCTGTAACTTTTTTATCAAAGCTTAAAGGAACATTAAAATCTACTCGAACTAAAACCTTTTGATTCTTGAAATTTGTTTGATAAATTGATTTCATTGTAAATTTTTGGAATTCAAAGATATGTATTTCTAGTTTATTTAAAGTTTAATCTTTTATATTTGAGAAATGTTATTCGATGAGGTTATTGGACAAGAATTCCTTAAAAAAGAACTTATTAAAGGGCTTGAATCTGGTAGAATAGCCCATTCTCAACTTTTTCTTTCTCCTGATGGAAGCGGGGGGCTTTCGCTGGCAATCGCTTATGCAAGAAAGGTTATTGAAAAAAGCAACACTCATGCGGGCACAAGCCTAAAATTAAGCGAGCTCAAACACCCTGACCTTCATTTTATTTTTCCGGTGGCTATAAACAAAGACGTTAAGTCTAAGCCTATTTCGTCAATGTTTATTGAAAGCTGGAGAGAGTTTGTTCATAAAAATCCATACGGCAATCTCTTTGATTGGTATTTAAAGATTGGCGTGGAAAACAAACAAGGGAAAATTGGTAACGACGAAGTTGAGGATCTTGTAAAAAAAATGTCTCTAAAATCATACGAAGGAGGTTGGAAAGTTGCGATAATTTGGATGGCTGAAAAACTAAACCTAACCGCTACAAATAAATTACTCAAACTTATTGAAGAACCTCCCAAAAAAACTCTTTTTATTTTTGTTTGTGAAAACACCGGGCTTATGGCCGAGACTCTTCTTTCTAGGTGTCAAACATCAAAGCTCAGCCATTTGTCTAAAAGCGAGATAGAAGAGTTTTTGATTAGTAAAGGGGTTGAAAAAAACGCGGCTTCTTTAGCGGCGACTAGCGGTTTTGGAAATCTTCGTATTGCATTAAAATCTATTGGTGAAAGCGAAAACAACAAAGAGTTTGAAGAGTGGTTTTTAAAATGGGTGAGAACTGCTTTTAAAGTTCGAAAAAACAAAGAAGAGGTTTTAGAGTTAATAAACTGGAGCAAAATGATTTCAAAAACTGGAAGAGAAGTTCAAAAGAGTTTTTTAAACTTTAGCATGAATGTGTTTAGAAGCGCTTTGTTAAAAAATTATGAAATAAACTCTCTTGTCAATTTTGAACCTAAAACAGACATGAATTTTGAATCTTTTTCAAAATATGTAAACGGCAATAACGTTGAAGACATTTTTATTGAAATTGAAGAAGCTCAAAAAGGAATTCAATCAAACGGTAATGCCAATATGATTTTTATGGACCTGTCTCTAAAGCTTACAAGGCTTATCCAAAAACAATAACTATATAGTTTTTTGCTATACTAAAAATCAATTAATAGCCGATTGCTATACAGAACCTCTTTGTTTGTTTGTAATTGGCAGAGATTTAAAAACGTCCTTATAGATTTGTCGTACAGCGCATTTAAAAGTGCTTAAAACTGTTTAAAATCGTTTTTTGAACACGTAGACATAGGACGAGGCGTTCTTTTTAAACAAAGACACAAGGTTTGACACAAGCCCAACGGCCAAACCTTTAAAAAACCATAATTTTGATTTTTTGTATTGCTCGGAAAGCATAGAGACATACAAAGCGTCAAAGTACATTGGTTTTTTGTTTATATAGTCAAACCCGCTATTAGCCATTATTTCTATTAGTCCATTAGGTGAAAAATGCCAATAGTGTCTTGGCACATCAAAGCCGGCCCAATACTCTTTGTAATAATTAGCGTCGTATGATTGATAGTTGGGACAAGCCACTATTAAGCAGCCTTTAGAGTCGAGAATCTCAGACGCTAAAGAAAGTGTGTCTTTATAAGAAAACACATGCTCTAAAGAATGCCACATTGTAACTATTTTAAATTTGGATGTAATTAAATCTGATTCGTTTACAAAGACTTTTTGTTGCTCAATGGTTTTGTTTGAAACTTGACTATAAAACGGATCATAAGCGAAAGCTTGTCCGCCTTTTTCGTTGAGCTTGGAAACAAAATAAGCATTTCCTGAGCCAAAGTCTAAAAGTCTATTATGGTGTGAAGAAGCTTTCTTTAACACTCTATATTTAAAATAAAAACTAACCCATTTAACAAACAGGTAAAGAGATGAAAAAAACGTCTTGTTATTGTTGTGAGAAAGGTACTTTTTAGATTTATAATATTTATTTATACTCTCTTTATCAGTCTTTGGCAGGGTTTGAAAAACATCAAGGTCTTTTATTTTGCTTACAGAAAATGTTTCTTTAGTTAAAAAATAATCCTTGACCTTGGTTGGTGTTGTTGTTTTCATAATTACTTTGTTCCACGTGGAACACTACCTTCCCATGTAAACCATCAAAACACTTATGTCGTTAGGTGACACACCGCTGATTCTAGAGGCTTGTGAGAGTGTTGAAGGTTTAATGTTGTTTAATTTTTGAATAGCTTCACTTGACAAAGATTGAACTTTTGAGTAGTTGAAAGTAGTTGGTATTTTTATGTTTTCCAAGTTATTAAGCTTTTCCGCGTTAGCTTTTTCTTTTTCAATATATCCCGAATACTTTACCTGAACCTCTGTCTGTTCTAAAACGTCATTTTTAAAATCATTTTTTTCTAGAAAAAGCTTAACGCTTTCTAAAGACAACATATCGTCTAGTGAAATGTTTGGTCTAGAGAACAATTTGTAAAGCTTCATAGATTGTGATATCTCTGAGGAGTCTTTCGATAAAAGTATCGGATTAATAGATTCCGGCTTAACGCTCGTTTTTTTGAAAAAAGAAACAAAAGCCTCTGTGTTTACGCGTTTTTCTTCAACATTCGAAACTCTTGCTTTAGAGGCCAAACCTAGTTTGTGTGAAATTTCTGAAAGCCTTAAGTCTGCGTTGTCTTGTCGCAAAAGAGTTCGATACTCTGCTCTAGAAGTAAACATTCTGTATGGCTCTTCAGTGCCTTTGGTAATTAGATCATCAATAAGCACACCAATATATGCTTCGTTTCTTTTTAAAACAAAAGACTCTTTGTTGTTTATTAGTAAATGAGCGTTTATCCCCGCCATAAGGCCTTGAGCTGCGGCCTCTTCATATCCAGTAGTTCCATTTATTTGGCCTGCGAAAAACAAGCCAGATACAGGCTTGGTTTCCAAAGAATTTTTTAATTGCGTTGGCGGAAAATAATCATATTCAATTGCATAGCCTGGTCTAAAAAACTTAACCTTTTCAAATCCTTTTACAGATCTAAGCGCATTAAACTGAACGTCTTCTGGAAGTGAAGTAGAAAACCCGTTAACATAAACCTCAACGGTATTCCAGCCCTCTGGTTCAACAAAGATTTGATGCCTGTCTTTATCAGCAAACCTGTTTATTTTATCTTCAATTGAGGGGCAATATCTTGGGCCTGTACTGTTAATAGCGCCGTTAAACATAGGAGACCTGTCAAAACCTTCTTTTAATAAATCGTGAACAATTGGACTAGTATAGGTCATGTGACAATCAAGTTGTTTTGTAAGCGGCTTGGTAATATTAGAATACGAAAACTTGCCTGGGTTAAAATCACCCGGTTGGGGTGTCATTACAGAATAGTCTAATGACCTTCCGTCAACGCGTGGTGGAGTTCCTGTTTTCATTCTGCCTGAATCAAAGCCAAAATCTGTAAGAGCCTCTGTTATGCCAAAAGACGCTTTTTCTCCAGCACGCCCTCCGCCAAATTGTTTTTCCCCGATATGGATAAGTCCGTTTAAAAAAGTTCCGTTTGTGAGTATTACTGTTTTAGATCTTATTTGAAGCCCTAAAGAGGTTGTAACGCCCACAGCTTTATTGCCAGAGATAAGAAGCCCTGAAACCATTTCTTGATAAAAATCAAGATTAGGTGTTTTCTCCAGCATAGTTCGCCAACATTCAGCAAACCTCATTCTGTCTGATTGTGCGCGAGGACTCCACATGGCAGGACCCTTTGATTTATTAAGCATTTTAAACTGAACCGCTGAATTGTCTGTTACAATGCCACTATATCCACCTAGAGCATCAATCTCTCTTATTATTTGTCCTTTGGCTATGCCGCCCATTGCCGGATTACAAGACATTTGCGCGATGTTTTGAAGGTTCATTGTTACAAGAAGCGTTTTACTTCCCATATTAGCGGCAGCGGCAGCAGCTTCTGAACCTGCGTGTCCTGCGCCAACTACAATAACATCGTATTCTTCTTTAAACATAGTTATTGTTCCACGTGGAACATTTTTAAATTATCGTCTTCTTTGTTTCTCATTAATAAAGTTTCTTCATCTGAGGAGTCGTCATAACCCATAAAATGTAGAAGGCCATGAACCATAACACGCATCATTTCGTCATTGAAAGAAGTTTTGAATTTAATTGAATTCTCTTTGACCCTATCAACCGAAATAGCAATGTTGCCACTTAAAACATCGTTTTTAGAATCATTAAAAGATATTACATCAGTAAAAAAATCATGATTTAAATGTTTAATATTCAGCTCTTTAAGGTCATTGTCATTAAAAAAAGCATATACAACCTCCCCAACAGAAAACCCCTCAGTTTCAACGGCTTTTTTGAGCCACTTTGAAACTTTATTTTCGTTATCTAAGGAAAAAGAGGTGTTATAAACGTATTCTATACTCATTTAATTTTTTTGCAAATATACTTTGTTGAACTGTATTTAAAAAAACAAAATAATTTAAGATCTAAAAAAAATGGTTAATACTAAAAAACATCAACTAAAAAGCCACGAAAGAAATGATCTTAGAAAAAGAGTGAAAATTTTAAACAAGAGTGTATTTTTGTAAAAAAAACAGATGACTAAAAAAGTTCGAGTACGCTTTGCTCCAAGCCCAACAGGCCCCCTTCACATTGGTGGGTTAAGAACGGCTTTATTTAATTATTTGTTCGCAAAAAAAAACGAAGGAGACTTTATTGTTCGAGTTGAAGATACAGATCAAAACAGATATGTTAATGGTAGTGAAAAACACATTATGGACTCGTTAAAATGGTGTGGAATAGATATTGACGAGGGGCCTGAAAACAAAGGCTCTTTCGGTCCATACAGACAAAGTGAAAGAAAAGGTTTTTACACTTTGAAAATACAAGAACTTTTAAAAAAGGGGCACGCATATTATGCTTTTGACAAAAAAGAAGAGTTAGATTTTCACAGAAAAGATCATGAAAAAAAAGGTAAAACCTTTATGTACAATGCCCATAATAGATTAAAGCTTAACAACTCGCTTTCACTTCCTATTGAAGATACAAACAAGCTTTTAAATAGCGGAGCAGAACATGTAGTAAGGTTTAAAACACCTGTTGAAAAAGAAGTTGTCTGTAGGGATGAGTTGAGGGGGGTTGTTCGCGTATCAACAAAAACAATTGACGATAAAATTCTTTTCAAAAGTGACGGGATGCCAACCTATCATTTTGCTAACGTGGTAGACGATTATCAAATGGAAATCTCTCATGTTATAAGAGGAGAAGAGTGGCTTCCTTCCTTGCCGCTGCACTGGCTTCTATATGATGCTTTTGGATGGGAAGTCAGACCTAAGTTTGTTCACCTGCCTTTAATACTTAAGCCCGAAGGCAAGGGGAAGCTTTCTAAAAGGGATGGGGACAAGTTTGGGTTTCCTGTTTTTGCTGTTCAATGGAAAAACGAAAAAATCATAAAAGGCTACAAAGAGCATGGTTTTTTGCCTGAATCTGTTGTAAACTTTCTAAGCCTTCTTGGTTGGAACCCTGGAAACGAAAAAGAAATGTTTAACCTCCAAGAATTAATAGAGCGCTTTTCTTTAGAGGGTTTAAACAAATCAGGAGCAAGATTTGATCCTGAAAAAAACAAATGGTTTAATCACGCACACATACAAAAAGCAGATAATAGTCTTATTGTTGAAAAAATTGAAAACTACTTTTCAAAGGATTTGACATTATTTGATAAAGAAAAATTAAACACAATTGCAGAGCTTATAAAGCCAAGATTAAACACGTTAAACGAAATCTATTCTTGTGCATCTTTTTTCTTCAAAAACCCTAATAGCTATAACGAAAAGCATTTTAATAAGTTAAAAAAAGCAAATTTTAAAAAAATTCTTTCTGGCTTGATTGAGTTGGTTAGCTCAACCGAAAACCTGGCCGAGATTAAACCTTCTTTTGAAGTTTTGGTCAAAAAAAACGAATGGAACTTTGGAAAGGTGATGGGATTATTTAGGCTTTCTCTAGTTGGAGATTTGTCTGGTCCTGATCTTTTTCAAATTGCTTCGCTTTTAGGAAAAGAAACTTGTGTTCTTAGAATATCTCTTTTAAACGAGGCTTTAAAAAATTAACAAGAAAAACAAAAACATTCTGTCTAGAAGCTTTCTTTTGGTTATAAAATTTCGTACCTTATTGGCTAACCTTAAAACTTAATATATATATGATTTTTTACATTCCATTAATAGTTATTTTATCTTTAATTATACTTTTTGGCGCTTTTTTTGTCGTCAAACAACAATCGGCGGCAGTAGTAGAGCGATTTGGAAAATTTACTAGCGTTCGCCAGTCTGGTCTTCAAATTAAAATTCCAATAGTAGATCGAGTAGCGGGACGACTTAGTCTACGTGTTCAACAGCTTGATGTTGTGGTGGAAACCAAAACAAAAGATGATGTTTTTGTAAAAATCAAAGTTTCAGTTCAGTTCATGGTTATAAAAGACAAAGTTTATGATGCTTTTTATAAACTAGACTACCCAAATGATCAGATCACTTCTTACGTTTTTGACGTAGTAAGAGCCGAGGTTCCTAAAATGATTCTTGATGATGTTTTTGAAAAAAAAGATGATGTTGCTATCGCTGTAAAAGGTGAGTTAAACGAAGCAATGAAAAACTATGGATTTGATATTATTAAAACCCTAGTAACAGATATTGACCCAGATGCTCAGGTAAAAGAATCTATGAACAGGATTAACGCTTCTGAAAGAGAAAAAGTAGCGGCTCAATTTGAAGGAGATGCTCAAAGGATATTAATAGTTGAAAGAGCAAAAGCAGAAGCCGAAAGCAAAAGGCTCCAGGGTCAAGGTATAGCAGACCAGAGAAGAGAAATTGCTAGAGGGCTTGAGGACTCTGTAAAAGTATTAAACGGAGTCGATATTAATTCACAAGAAGCGTCTGCGTTGATTGTTGTTACACAGCACTACGACACGCTACAGTCTGTGGGATCTTCTAGCAATAGTAATTTAATATTGATGCCTAATTCACCTCAGGCTGGATCAGAAATGTTAAACAATATGGTAGCCTCTTTTACAGCCAGCAATCAAATTGGAGAAGAAATGAAAAAGGCTAGAAAAGAAAAAGAACAAAACAAAGAATAGGTTTATTTCTTCCAGTTGTCTCTTAAGCCAACCGTTTTATTAAAAGAAATTAAAGGGGTTTCGTTGTTCTCTACAATGAAATACCCTTTTCTTTGAAATTGAAACCTGTCTCCTTTTTGTGCGTTTGATAAAAAAGGCTCTGCTTTTGCTAGGCTTGTTTTGGAAGAATTAGGGTTTATCATTTTTAAAAGCTCTTCGTCATTTTCTGCGCTTGCTGGATTTGGGTGTTCAAAAAGCCGATCGTATTCGTTGACCTTAACATCCATTGATCCTTTTTTTGAAACCCAGTGTAGGGTTCCTTTTACCTTTCTTTGACTTTCTTCAGATCCAGAGCCGCTTTTACTTTTTGGATCATAAGTACACAACACTTCAATAATGTTATTTTGATCATCATAAACGACTTCGTTGGCTATTATAATATATGCGCTTTTAAGCCTTACCTCTTTACCAATTGTTAGTCTATAAAACTTTCTGTTTGCTTCTGTTTTAAAATCTTCTTTTTCAATGAAAATCTCCTTTCCAAAAGGCATTTCTCTTTCCCCAGACAAAGGGTTTTCTGGATTGTTTTCTGAAACAACCATTTCGTCTGTATCGCTTGGATAGTTTGTAATAGTTAGTTTTAAAGGGTCTAAAACAACCATAACCCTGTTAGAGGTCTTATTAAGCTCTTCTCTAGCACAAAACTCAAGCAAAGAAGCTTCTATTATGTTTTCTCTTTTTGCTACTCCAACCAGTCTTACAAACTCTTGCAAAGCCTCAGGCGGGTAGCCCCTTCTTCTTAAGCCTGAAATAGTTGGCATTCTTGGATCGTCCCATCCAGACACCACCCCAGAACTTACAAGTAACATTAATTTTCTCTTTGATGTAATAGTGTGGCTTAAGTTTAGTCTTGCAAACTCTCTTTGTTTTGGTTTTAATCTGTTAGGCTCGGCTATTTGTTTTAAAAACCAGTTGTATAATTCTCTATGAGGCTTAAACTCAAGAGTGCATAAAGAGTGTGAAATTTGCTCTATATAATCAGATTCGCCGTGAGCCCAGTCATACAATGGATAAACAACCCAACTAGAGCCTGTTCTTGGGTGTTCTTTTTTAATTACACGGTAAATTACAGGGTCTCTTAAAAGCATGTTGTTTGCGTTCATGCTTATTTTTGCGCGAAGCACATGTTTTCCTTCATCATAAACACCTTGTCTCATTTCATTAAACAGTTTGATGTTTTCTTCAATAGGCCTGTCTCTAAACGGACTGTTCACGCCGGGGATTGTAGGGGTTCCTTTTTGCTCGGCCATTTCTGTAGAAGATTGAGAGTCTACATACGCTTTTCCGTTTTTAATCAATTCTACGGCCCAAAGGTAAAGTTGTTCAAAATAATCTGACGCAAATTTTTCTTCATCCCATTTAAAGCCAAGCCAAGAAATATCGTTTTTTATAGCATCAATATATTGTTGCTCTTCTTTTACTGGGTTTGTATCGTCGAAACGCAAAACGACAGGTGCATTATATTTTTTAGCTAAACTAAAGTTAACACAAATCGCCTTAACGTGGCCTATATGTAAAAACCCGTTTGGCTCTGGCGGAAACCTAAACTTAAGCAAAGACTGATCAAGTCCAGACCCAAGGTCTTCATCAATTATATTCTCAATAAAATTTTTAGATTCTTTCACTTGACAAAAAAGCAAAGTTAAATAATTCCTTACTCTTTTTCTTTGTTTAAACTATCTTTGTTGATATGGGAAAAATTATACTTAAAAACGTTCGTTGCTACAGTTTTCACGGTTGTTTAAAAGAAGAAAGTGTTATAGGAAGTGATTACCTTGTAAACCTAAAGGTTTGGGCCTCTTTGAAAAAAAGCGCGCACTCGGATAAATTGGCTGACACTGTTGATTATGTTTTGTTAAACCATATAATAAAAACGGAAATGTCCAAACCTTCAAAGCTTTTAGAAACCGTAGCCCAAAGGATAAATAATGAAATTTTAAAAAAGGAACCTCGAGTAACAAAATCTGTTGTGTCTATAACTAAGGTTTGTCCTCCTATAAACGGGGATGTTGAAGGGGTCTCTGTAAAATTAAAGCAAAAAAGAGATTCTAAGTTTTAAAAATGTGTATTTTTGCGCCTTTGATGGCACTGTGGCCGAGTGGCTAGGCAGAGCTCTGCAAAAGCTTGTACAGCGGTTCGAATCCGCTCGGTGCCTCAATAAAACCCTTTCTTTTAAGATGGGGTTTTTTTATTCTAAAAAACCTTTAAAAATTAATACAATTCCAATAATTAAAATTATACTATTTACAGAAATTTTAATTTTCGTTACCACGCCTTTTGTAAGGCTGCTTTTTAACTGCTGGGCTAAATATATTTTTCCTAAATCAATTAAAAAGTAGGTGCCTACTATTGTTAAAAAAAACACAAATATTTTGTATTCAGTGTCTTGAAAACCAGGGCCATAATTTGCTACGATTAATATCCAAAAAACTAAAACAGCAAAATTAATAATGTTCAATAAAAATCCCCTAACCATATTCTTTATTATGTTCGGAGATTCAGAGTTTGGGTCAAAGCTATATTCTTCGGTGTCTGCTTTATTTTGATATATACTTAACAAGGTGACTCCTGCATAAAAAAACAACAAAACACCTCCTAAAATTTTCCATGAAGGGTTTTCTTGAATGGATTCTAGTAAGCTACTTGTACTTGCATAGGCTATTGCAAAAAAAACAACTTCAGAGAACACAACGCCAATATTAAAAAAAACAGCCGCCTTAAATCCTTTGCTAACACTTATTTCAAGAATCGTAAAAAAAACAGGGCCTATGGTGAAAGAAAGTATTATTCCTAAAAAAATTGCAGGCAGAAAATCAGTCATTATTTTTTTATTTCTGTTATGTTTCCTCCAAGGGATATTGTTTGATTAAGGGTTTTAGGTCTTCCATAAACATCAATTGCTCCTCCTAGCGAAGCTTTAGCTTCAAAAATATCTCTCGCGTTTGCTTTACACGAACCTCCTGAGGAAACACTGGCTTCTGTTTGGCTTGATAAAAATTCGTTTGCCTTTATAACTCCACCGCTTTTCGCTACGGCTTCGAACGAAAAGGTTGTCCCTTTTATGTTTATAACACCCCCGCTATTAGCAGAGGCTGTGGCTTTTTCTGTTTGTAAGTTAAGTTCAATCTGCCCTCCTGATGCAGATTTTAAATACATTGTTGATTGTTTAAGAGTGTCTTTAGAAATTACCGTTGCTGACTGTTTTGCTTCAATTAAAAAAATTCTACTTTTATGTTTAAGCTTAATAACCGTATTTTGACCTTTAAGTTTTTTAACAAGCTGCATTCTTAAAATTAACGTTCCTGATTTATTTATAACCACCACGTTTTCTGTATTATCACCAGTAATTTTAATGTTATTTTCTGAGGATTTTTCTAAAACCACATTAATTCCGTCTAAAACTTTAAGTTCTTGAAAGTCGCCAATGTTTTTTTCTATTTGTGAAAAAACGAGCTGAGTAATTAATAAAAAAAATATTTTCTTCATTTAATCTTGTTTCTATCAATTGTTAAAATTACATTTTTTCTATCAATGAGAAATCAATTTGCTTTTTAGATTGGTTTACTGCTATTACTTTTATTAAAACCTTGTCTCCAAGCCTATATTCTTCTTTAGTGTGTATTCCTAAAAGCAACATCTCATTCTCTAAAAAATTAAAATAGTCTCCTGGTATATCTTTTACTCTTATAAACCCTTCACATTTATTTTCTATTGCTTCAATAAAAATTCCTCTTTCAGTTATTCCTGATATAACACCCTTATAAGTTTTGTTTATATTTTTGGACATGTATTTAACCTGCATAAATTTAATAGATGCTCTTTCTGCTTTTGTGGCTATTTCTTCTCTAGAAGAACAGTGTAAACACAGTTTTTCTAAGTTTTGATCCTTTTTATTGTTAGAAAGAATCCTTTCTAGTTCTCTATGAACCAAAACGTCTGGATATCTTCTTATTGGAGAAGTAAAATGTGTGTATTTATCAAAAGACAGCCCAAAGTGACCAATATTTTTTGTTGAATATTTCGCCTTGCTCATGCTTCTAATAACCAACGTGTCTATCAAATTTTTTTCTGGTGTGTTTTCTGTTTGTTTAAGTAATAAATTTAATTGATTGTTAATGTTTTTTGAGTCCCTTAATCTTAGCTTATATCCTAGTTTTTTAATAATTTTTTCGAGTACAATTATTTTTTGGTCATCGGGGTAATCGTGAATTCTAAATAATCCGTTTTTATGTTTAATAAAAAGACTAGCTACTTTTTTGTTTGCTAAAAGCATAAATTCTTCAATTAATTTATTTGCAGTCAAGGATTCTTTTATTATTGTTTTAATAGGTTCTTTTTCTTTATTTAAAACAAATTTTACTTCTTTTTTATTGAAAGAAATAGACCCTTTATTATGTCTTTCTTCTCTAAGTTTTTTTGCAAGGTTGTTTATTACATATATTCCTTCTTCTACTTTTTTATTTATTTCTTTTATTTTTCCATTAAGAGAAATGGTTGAAGGAATTATTCCTTTTTTATTATCTATTACATATTGCGCTTCTTTATAAGAAAGTCTTTCGTTTGAATTAATTACTGTTTTTCCAAACCATTCTTTTATTATAGTATTGTTTTTAAAGGTGAAAACCGCTGAGAAAGCATACTTGTTTTCTCTAGGATTCAAAGAACATAGGTTGTTTGAAATTTCTTCTGGCAGCATAGGAACAACCCTGTCTACTAAATAAACAGACGTCGCTCTTTTTTCCGCTTCCTTATTTAAACTTGTGTTTTCTTTTAAAAAATGTGAAACATCTGCAATATGAACTCCTATTTCAAAAGTTTCATTATTAATTTTGTTTACAGAAATAGCGTCATCAAAATCTTTAGCGTCTGCTGGATCAATAGTAAAAGTTGTTGTGTTTTTGAAACACTTTCTTTTTAGGTCTTCTTTTTTGTTTTGAAAGTCTTTTAATAATTCAGCTTCTTTTATAAGATTATTGTCGAACTCATATGGTAATTCAAATTCTTCTAAAATTGCATGAATTTCGTTATTTACATTTCCTTTTTCACCTAAAACTTTTAAAGCGTTTGCTTCAGGAATATTATTTTCCCATTTAAATATTTCAAATACAACAATATCATTATTTTTAATACTATTGTCACTACATAAAAAAATAACCTTGTCTTTATTAGAACTATAATCAATAAATTTTTGATTATTTTCAGTAAAAACCACGCCTACATATCTTTGTTTTTTTCTTTTTACTATCTTAATAACTTTAACTTCTCTATTTGTTATTTTAACACATTCTACTGTGTCTCCATTTAAAGCTTTATTTATGTTTTTTTCAGAAATAAAAAAATCTTTTTCATTGTTCTCTACTATTAAATACCCTGAACCTTTTTTGGTTTTGTCTATAACTCCTGAAACTGTTTTTTTTTGATTTAGAACATAACTGCCGGGGTTAACTTGTTTTAAAATACCTTGTTTTTCTAAAGTGTCTAGAGCCTTTTTGATAAGTATTATATTGCTTTCGTTTAATCTACTTTTAATTTGTCTAAAATTTAATTTCTTTTTATTTGAGATCTTTTTAAAAACATTAATAATAGAAGTATTGTAAGAACTTGTTT
>CABXBY010000028.1 GCA_902510655.1 uncultured Bacteroidota bacterium
TTTGACTCATATTTTTTAAACCAAACAAAGAACTTGATTGAAGTTTTTATTGAAGACTTAGCTGGAAACAAAACTCAAAAGAATTTTACTTTTTTCAGAAACTAATTTGAGTTTACAAAATCACTCAAAACTTCAACTGTTTTATCAATTTCAGTTTTATTATTGTATTTAGAAAACGAAAACCTTAATGAAGGTTTTTTTAAATCTGATTCAGATAAAATGGAGTTTAAAACATGAGAACCTGTAATACTACCAGATTGACAAGCACTTCCTCTTGAACATGCGACTCCTTTTAAATCTAAATTAAATTCCAAAAGAATAGATTTGTCTTTTGAAACAGGAAGACAAATATTTAAAATAGAAAAAGTACTGTCATTATTATTATCACAACTTCCATTAAATTTTAGCAATGGAATTGAGCTGGATATTTTCTTTATGAAATATGTTTTTAAATCTTGTATATACTTTTTATTTTCATCAAAATTATTGTATGATTCAATAAAAGCCAACTCCATTCCACATATATTGTGGACTGATTCAGTTCCTGCCCTTAAACCTCTTTCCTGATTGCCACCAATTATTTGTGGGTTTAAATTTAATTTTTTATTTACATATACAAAACCAACCCCTTTTGGACCATGAAACTTGTGGGCAGAGCCAACAATAAAATCAATATTAAGTTTTGATAAATCAAATCTATATTTACCAATTGACTGAACTGTGTCCGAATGAAATAAAGCATTATGTTTTTTACAAATATCTCCAGTCGTTATTAAATCTAAAACTGAACCAATTTCATTATTAACATGCATTAAGCTAACAATTGTTTTAAGATTAGTCTTATTTAAAACTTTGTTTAAGTCGTTATAATCAATTAATCCATTTCGATTTACTTTTACGAATTCAACTTTAATAGATTCTGTCAATTTCAAAAATTTAACTACATTTAATACTGCTTTATGTTCAATTTCAGATGTAACAATTCTTTTAACACCTAAATCTTTAACAGCGGAAATCAAAATTAGATTATCAGATTCTGTTCCACATGAAGTGAAAAATATCTCAGAAGGCAAAACATTAAATTCCTTTGCAATTGATTTTCTTGCTTTTTCTACTAATGTTCTAGATGATCTTCCAAAACTGTGAGTTGAATTTGGATTCCCATAATTATTGGTCATAACGCTATTCATCAAATCAATCACTGATTTATCAATTTTTGTTGTAGCTGCGTTATCAAAATATATATTACTCACTAGTTTCAAATTCTTTTAATGACTTTACTATTATATCAACAGCAGAATCTATTTCTGTTTTATTAATAGTAAGTGGAGGAGCAAATCTAATAATATTTCCATGAGTAGGTTTTGCAAGCAAACCATTATCTCTAAGTTTTAAACAAATATTCCATGCAGTATCACTTTCTTCGTGATCGTCAATAACAATTGCATTAAGAAGACCTTTACCTCTTACTAATTTAACAGTATTACTTTTGGAAATATATTCATTTAATTTTTTTCTAAAATAATTTCCCATTTCAAATGAATTTTGACATAATTTTTCATCTTTAACTACTTTTAAGGCAGCTATAGCTACTTTACATCCTAAGGGATTTCCACCGTAAGTAGAGCCATGTTCACCAGGTTTAATAGTTAACATAATTTCATTAGATGATAAAACAGCAGACACTGGAAAAACTCCCCCAGAAAGAGCTTTACCTAATATCAATATATCAGGTTTAAAACCGTGATGGTCGCAGCAAATCATTTTACCTGTCCTAGCTATTCCTGTTTGGACCTCATCTGCAATGAACAAAACATTATTATTTTTACAAAGATTAAATGCATCTAAAAGATAATTATCATCAGGAACAACTACACCTGCTTCACCTTGAATTGGCTCAACCATAAAAGCAGCAACATTAGGATCTTTTAATGAGTTTTCTAAAGCATTTAAATCATTATACGGGATTATTTCATAACCTGGCATAAAAGGACCGAAATTTTTAGTACTCAAGGGATCATTTGAGGAGGAAATAGCTGCTAAAGTTCTACCCCAAAAATTGCCAGTAACAAAAATAATTTTAGCTCTATTTTTGGGTACACCTTTTATTTCATAAGCCCATTTTCTAGCTAATTTTACCGCAGTCTCCCCTCCTTCAACTCCTGTGTTCATTGGAAGCACTCTATCATAACCAAAATAATCAGTGATAAATTTTTCATATTCACCTAAAACATTATTATGAAAAGCTCTAGATGTCAGTGTTAATTTTGAAGATTGTTTAATCAAAGCTTCATTAATTTTAGGATGACAATGACCCTGATTAACAGCTGAGTAAGCAGATAAAAAATCAAAATATTTTTTATTATTTACATCCCAAACATATATTCCTTCTCCTTTATCCAAAACAACCGGCAAAGGATGATAATTATGAGCTCCATAATTGTTTTCAAGATCAATAAAATAACTAGAATTATCTATTGTCATATAAATTAATTTTTGTTAATATTTATTATAATATTGCAAACCTAAACAATAATAGATACAAATTATTGTATTAATTTTAAATAATAAATTTAAAATATATTTTGATATATATATCTAGCAAAAGCAATCCGGTTTACAAAAAAATTTCTAAACTTCTTTTTAAAAACAACAAAAGAAAAGCTAGCAACTCATTTATTGTTGAAAATAAAAAAGATATTAGTCTATGTAAAGATTTTGGTTTTGAATTTATAGAAATAATTATTTGTTCTGAATTAATTTGTGAGCAAAACATAACCTACATCAATAAAAATTTAAAAAATATTATTATTCACGATTTCTCACTAAATCTTTTCCAAGAATTAGTTTATAAAAAAAAAGGAGACGGCTTATTAGCTTTGGTTAGATCTAAAGACAATTCGTTAAAGAATTTTACTCTTTCAAAAAAACCATATATTTTGATCGCAGAGTCACCTGAGAAACCGGGCAACATAGGAGCTCTTTTAAGAACAGCTGATGCAGCTGGATTAGATGGATTAATAATTGCCGATCCAAAAACAGAGCTGTATAATCCAAATACAATTAGGGCAAGTTTAGGAAGCATCTTTACAATGCAAATAGCTACTGCTTCAACAGATGAAATTATTCAATATTTAAAAAATAATAATATAAAAATATATTCAACTTTTGTAAAAAGAAGTCGCAACTATTTAAACGTTGATTATAACACGGCTTGCGCTATTGTAGTTGGAACTGAATCATCATCATTATCTAAACCTTGGCTATCAAAATCGGATGAGTTAATTAGTATTACAATGAAAGGTAAAATGGATTCTTTAAATTTATCAGTGAGTGCTGCAATAGTTATATTTGAGGGATTAAAACAAAGAAATGATAATTAACCCAGAAACATTATTTAACGTTCTTATTACAATTATAGTACTTAATTTTTTAAAGGATTCTATTTTAGATTATTTAAATTCCACATATTTTAACAAAAAAATACCTAAAATAGTAAGTGATATTTATGATAAAGAAAAGTACTTAAAATCCCAAGAGTATAAAAAAATTCAATATAAATTTAATAGAATTTCTAGTATATATAGTTTTCTGATTTTACTTCTATTTTTTTATTTTGACGGATTTTTAATTGTTGATAATTACAGTAGATCACTATTCGAATCTGAACTTATAATAAGTTTAAGTTTTTTTGGAATTATTTATTTTGGAAATGATATTCTTAGCATCCCCTTTTCACTTTATCATACCTTTATTATTGAGGAAAGATTTGGCTTTAACAAAACCTCTGTTAAAACATTTATAATTGATAAACTAAAATCTTGGATATTGACAATTTTATTTGGAGGTGGAATATTAAGTTTTATAATTCTTCAATTTGAATCTACTGGACAAAATTTTTGGATAGTTGCTTGGATATTTATGTCTACACTGACTGTACTTATAAATGGTCTCTATGCTCAGGTAATTGTTCCTCTTTTTAATAAACAAACAAAACTTGAAGATGGAGAATTAAAAAGTGAAATAGAAAAGTATTCAACTAAGGTTGGTTTTAACTTAAGTAATATTTTTGTAATTGATGGCTCCAAAAGATCAACTAAAGCAAATGCTTATTTTTCTGGATTTGGAAAACAAAAAAGAGTCACACTATATGATACTTTAATAAATAAACTAAATAAAGAACAAATAGTAGCGGTTATAGCTCATGAGATTGGTCATTATAAAAAAAATCATATTATTTTCAATTTATTATTCTCAATAATTCAAACAGGCTTAATGCTTTACATTCTTTCATTATTAATTTATATGCCAATTTTTTCATTAGCACTTAATATTGAAAATCATAGTTTTCACATAGCTCTAGTTACATTTTCAATACTTTATACTCCCATCTCTGAAATATCATCATTAATATTTAACTTATTTTCAAGAAGATTTGAATATGAAGCTGATGAATATGCAGATAAATCTTTTGATGGAAAGTATTTAATTGAAGCCTTAAAAGTATTAACTAAAGACAGTTTAAGCAATTTAACACCACATCCAAAATATGTTTGGTGGCATTACTCTCACCCTACTCTGTTAGAAAGAATAAATCAATTACAATAGTTATTTTTTTTTTAGTTAAATTTAATAATGATGGTAGTCGATTCAATTAAAGAGAATAACCAAATAGCTAAAGAATACAAAGAACTTCTTAAAATTAGCTATCAATCATTATCAAAAGATGATAGAAAACTTATTAGGTTAGCTTTTAACACATCTGTTGATGCTCATAAAAATCAAAGACGAAAATCTGGTGAACCTTATGTATTTCATCCAATTTCTGTAGCTAAAATAGTTGCATCAAAAATTGGATTAGACGCTACATGTATAGCCGCAGCTTTATTACACGATGTAATTGAGGATACTAATTATGATGCAAATAAAATAACTAAGATTTTTGGAAAAAAAATCAGCAAAATTGTGGTTGGTTTAACTAAAATATCAAAATTATCTAAAGAGGAAAACGTTTCTTTACAAGCTGAAAATTTCAGAAAAATGCTACTTACGTTAAATGATGATGTAAGAGTGATATTAATTAAAATTGCTGACAGATTGCATAATATGCAAACCTTGGACTCAATGCCAGCAGGAAAACAAATAAAAATTGCTTCTGAAACCCTTTACATTTATGCACCTATAGCACATAGAATTGGTCTTTATGATGTTAAGTCAGAATTAGAAGATTTAGGTTTGAAATACACGGAACCTGAAATATTCACAGAACTAAAAAATAAAATTGAAGTAACTAAAGTTGACCAAGATAAATACATAAAAAATTTTTCAAGAAGAATTTCGGAAAAATTAAAACCTGAAAACTTAAAATTTAAAATTAATGGAAGGCCGAAATCAATACACTCGATAAGAAATAAAATTATTAATAAAAATATTTCTTTTGAAGAAATTTATGACAAGTTTGCAATTAGAATTATCTATAAATCTGATAGAGAAAATGAAAAGTTTATTGCTTGGAAAATATATTCAATTATAACTGATCATTACACCCCTAACCCTTTAAGATTAAGAGACTGGATTACTTCTCCAAGATCGAACGGATATGAGGCGTTACATATCACAGTTGTAGGGCCAGGATCAAAATGGGTAGAAGTACAAATACGATCAGAAAGGATGCACGAAATAGCTGAAAAAGGATTTGCAGCTCATTACATGTATAAAGGAGGAAATAAATCTGAAACTGGTTTAGAAGAATGGCTAAACAGATTACAAGAAGTATTAGAAAACACAGATAGTAATGCAATAGATTTTGTAGAGGATTTCAAGCTTAATTTATATTCTACAGAAATATTTGTTTTCACACCAGCAGGAGAATTAAAATCGTTAGCTAAAGGTTCAACAGCTTTAGATTTTGCTTTCAGCGTTCATACAGGTTTAGGATTAAAAACTAGAGGAGTAAAAGTTAATGGGAAAATGGTCCCATTAAGTCATGTTCTTAATAGTGGTGATCAAATTGAAATAATTAAATCAGAAAATACAAAACCGTCTTCAAATTGGCTAGATTACGTAAAAACATCCAGAGCGAAAGCTAAAATTAGAACTGCATTAAAAGAAGAAAAAAAGTTACTAGCTGAAGACGGAAAAGAAATATTAAGAAGAAAACTGAAACAATTAAAAATAAAATTTGATGAAAAAACTATTAATGATTTAGGTAACTTCTTGAAGTTAAAAACTAGTTTAGATTTGTTTTATAGAGTTGGAATTGGAAAAATTGATAATAATGAACTCAAAAAATTTGCTAATTACAACAACAGATTAATAAATTTTTTTAGAAAAAGAATATCAAGAAAACCTAGTAAATTCAATCAAGCTGAAAAAGAAATTACAAATAATTTTGATCTGATTGTTTTCGGGAACGAGGAAGATAAACTTGAATATACTTTAGCAAAATGCTGTAATGCAATTCCAGGTGACGAAATCTTTGGATTCGTGACTATTAACGAAGGAATAAAAATTCATAAAAAAACATGTTCAAACGCTCTTGGCCTTCAGTCAAAATTTGCATACAGAATTTTAAAATCTAAGTGGATTGATTCTTCATTATCAGAATACAGCTCAACAATTAGAATTTCTGGAATTGATAATCTTGGAATTGTAAATGAAATAACTAAATTAATATCAAACACATTAAACATAAATATCAAAAAAATGAGTTTTGATACAGTAGATAATATTTTTAGAGGAAAAATCACATTAAAAGTAAGGACAAAAATTATTTTAAATGATTTAATTAAAAGATTAAAAAAAATAAATGGTATTGAAAAGGTCATAAGAGAATAGTGAATTATCAATTTTTAACCTAATTTTACTTTATGAATAAAGAAAAGAATCAGAAAATAGTAAAAGAAGTTTTTACTAAATTTCTAGACAATAAAAGTCATAGAAAAACACCTGAACGTTTCGCAATTCTTAGTGAAATCTACAACTCTTCAGAACATTTCGACATTGAATCTCTGTATGTTATGATGAAAAATAAAAATTATAGAGTCAGTAGAGCAACATTATATAATACCATAGAGCTTCTTTTGGAATGTAAGCTTGTACGAAAACATCAATTCAGTTCGAATCAAGCTCAATATGAAAAATCCTATTTTGATCATCAGCATGACCATTTAATTTTAACTGACACAGGAGAAGTTATTGAGTTTTGTGATCCTAGAATTCAAAGTATTAAAAAAAATATTGAAGAAATTTTTGGAGTTGAGATTAACAATCACTCCTTGTATTTTTATGGGAAAAAAATTAAAAATAAAATATGAAAGTTGATTTATTACTTGGTTTACAGTGGGGAGATGAAGGCAAAGGAAAAATAGTTGATGTATTGACCAAGAACTATGATATTATTGCACGATTTCAAGGTGGACCTAATGCAGGACATACTTTAGAGTTTGACGGAATAAAACATGTGTTACACACTATACCCTCTGGGATATTTCATCAAGAATCTATGAATTTAATTGGAAACGGTGTAGTTATTGATCCTGTCATTTTTGAAAAAGAAATTGAAAAATTAAAGCCTTTTAATATTGATTTTTCAAAAAGTTTGTGCATTTCAAGAAAAGCACATTTAATTTTACCTACACACAGACTTCTTGACGCGGCATCTGAACTTTCAAAGGGAAAATCAAAAATTGGGTCAACACTCAAAGGAATTGGGCCTACTTATATGGACAAAACTGGAAGAAATGGCATTAGAATTGGGGATATTGAAATTCCGGAATTCCTTAATAATTACAGGAAATTAGCTAACAAACATGAATCAATGATTAAAAGTTATAATGTTGATTTACAATATAATTTAGCTGAGCTTGAAGAAGACTTTTTTAGCGCAATTGAGAATATAAAATCAATCCCGTTTATTGATAGTGAAAACTATATTTTTAATGAACTAGACAATAATAAAAGTATATTAGCTGAAGGTGCTCAGGGTTCGCTTCTTGATATTGATTTTGGAACTTATCCATTTGTAACTTCATCAAACACAACTGCAGCTGGGGCATGTACAGGATTAGGAGTCCCCCCCAATAAAATAAAAGATGTATTTGGAATTTTTAAGGCATACACTACAAGAGTTGGAAGCGGTCCATTTCCAACTGAACTTTTTGATGATAACGCAAAAAGAATGAGTAAAGTTGGTAATGAATTTGGTGCAACAACTGGAAGACCAAGAAGATGCGGATGGTTGGATTTGGTAGCATTGAAATATGCAGTTAAAGTGAATGGAGTAACTAAATTAATGATGATGAAAGGAGACGTACTATCCGGATTTAAAAACATTAAAATTTGTACTTCCTATGAATATAACGGAAAGAAAATTAATCATTTTCCTTATTCTGTTGATTCAAAAAAATTAAAACCAATCTATACAGAATTTAAAGGTTGGAAAGAGGATATAAGTAAAATAAAAAAAGAGAATTCATTTCCTAAAACATTTATGGATTATGTTTCCTACATAGAAAATGAATTACAGGTTCCAATTGCAATTATTTCAGTTGGTCCTGACAGAACTCAAACAATAATTCGTTAAAAAAATTTGAAACTTAGATTATCAATAATTTTAATATTACTATTTAATGTTCTTTTATCTCAAGAAAAAAAGATTATTCAAATAATAGAAGCTGGCTCATTTGATAAAAATGAATTAGACCTTCCAGGAGCAAATATTTTAAAAAAAAACAACGATATAAGAGTTCATCTTTTACATGATGGAATGGATATTTGGTCTAATTATGCACTGTTCTACAAAAAAAACAATTCATTCAAAGCAAAAGGAGATGTTGTAGTTAAACAAGGAGATAGTATTGAACTATATAGTGAAAAATTAGAATACGATGGAAATAGTAGAAAGATTATTGCAGAAAAAAATGTAATTTTTAAAAACAATAATACCACATTAATAACTCAGATATTATATCACGACAGAGATTTAAAAGAAATATATTTTGAAAAGGGAGGAGTAATAAAAGATTCAACTAATACCATAAAAAGCACTCAAGGAAAATATTTTTTAGAAAATTCAAAATATGAATTTAATAAAAGAGTTAACGTTTATAATGACGATAGCGATATAAAATCTATTAAACTAGATTATTACAGCGATTCCGAAAAAGTTTTTTTTTATGGTCCAACTGTAATTACAGGACAAGATTATAGAATTTTTAGTGAAAATGGATTTTACAACACAAAAAAGAAAAAAGGATTTTTTAATACAAAAGCAAAAATCGAATATAGCAATAGAACATTAAAAGGTGATAGTTTAAAATTTGATGATTTAAAAAAATATGCATCTGGGAAAAATAATGTTACAATAATAGACACCATAAATAAAACAATTATTAAAGGAGATTTTGCAGAAATTTTCAAAGAATTAGACTCTGCTATGATCACAAAAAATTCATATGCTATTAAACTTTTAGAAAAAGATTCCTTATTTATTAAAGCCGATACTCTATTTGCTGTTGGTCCAGATGAAAACAGAATTATTAAAGGTAGATATCATGTGAAATTCTTTAAAAATAACATGAGTGGTAAATCAGACAAGTTCATAATGAATCAAAAAAACGGATTAATTAAACTCTTGCGTAATAAACTCTCTAAAAGAGAGCAACAAATATTAACTAGTAAAGAAATTTCAAAACAAAATCCTGTAATTTGGAACGGAGAAAGTCAAATGTCAGGAGATGAAATACACATAATTAGAAATATAAATACTAATCGACTTGATTCATTAAAAATATTAAACAATGCTTTTGTTATTGAAAAAGATAGTTTTGGAATTGACAACTATAATCAAATGAAAGGAATTGATTTATTTGGAAAATTTAAGGATGATGAATTAGAAAAAATAAGACTAGACAGAAATACTGAAATGATCTATTATTTATATGACGAGGAAAGTAAAGAATTAATAGGAATAGATAAAGCAATTTGCAGTTCAATTTTAATGACCATTAATAATAATAAGATTGATGAAATAATTTTTTATACTAATCCTGAGGGTAAAGTATATCCTGAAAAAGAACTTGAAATAAATGAAAAAATTTTAAATGGTTTTAATTGGAGAATTGATGAAAAGATTTTGAATAAAGAAAATCTAATTAATAATTAATTTGAAAGATAAATTTTTAAAATATCAATCACAAACGACTAATAATCCCATGAGCTTAAAAGTTTTAAGAGCTGAAGGATCATATATATATGACACAAATAATAAAAAATATTTAGATTTTGTTGCAGGTGTTTCATCAACTAACCTAGGTCATAAAAACAATAAAATAAAAGAAGCTGTTTTAGATCAAATTGAAAAATATTGGCATGTAATGGTTTATGGAGAGTTTATTCAAGAACCAACGGTAAAATTATGTGAACTGATTTCCAACAACCTGCCAAATTCTTTATCAAATACTTATTTAACAAATTCAGGCACAGAAGCAATGGAAGCTGCCATGAAATTAGCAAAAAGAGTAACAGGAAGAAGTGAGTTTATTGCTGCAAAAAACAGTTATCACGGAAATACACAAGGGGCAATGAGTATTATGGGCTTTGAAGAAAGAAAAAGAGCATACAGACCTCTTCTTCCAAATGTTAATTTCATTGAGTTTAATAATGAAAATGATATTCAACTAATTAATAGTAAAACAACAGCAGTAATTCTTGAAACAATTCAAGGTGGAGCTGGTTTTATAACACCTTCAAAAAAATATTTAAAAAAAATAAAAAATCAATGCGAAAAAGTAGGTGCTCTATTAATACTGGATGAAATACAACCTGGAATTGGAAGAACAGGAAAGTTATTTGCTTTTGAACATTATGGAATAATTCCGGATATTTTAGTTTATGGAAAAGGATTAGGTGGAGGATTTCCAATTGGAGCTTTATCATCCAGTTTTGAGAACATGAGTCTTTTCAAAAAAAATCCAATACTAGGACATATTACTACGTTTGGTGGCCATCCAGTAATATCTGCAGCTGCTTATGCTAACCTTAAAGAAACTTTAAGTTCTGGAATAATGAATACAGTTAATCAAAAGGAAAAATTATTTAGAAAATATTTAAAACATGAACTAATTGACGAAATTAGAGGAAGAGGATTAATGCTGGCAATAATTTTGAAAGAAAAAAATTCATCTTTTAAGCTTGTTTCCAAATGTTTAGAAAAGGGATTGATTCTATTTTATTTACTATTTGAAACTAAAGCTGTCAGAATTACACCTCCTCTAACCATAAGTAATGACGAGATAAAAAAAGGGTGTAAAATTATTATAAAAGTACTTGACGAATTAAATAAATCTGTTCATTAATTTGTTAAAAAGAATTTTTTTTTTTTAATAAATAAAATAAATCTGATGATATCTTTACAAGTGAATGAAAGATAATTTTCAAGATTTTTTTTCTGATTCAATTATAAAATTTGAATCAATGATAAAAAGTAATAAATTTTTATTTTTTGATACTGATGAATTTGAATCAATTATAATTTATTACCTCGAATCTGGCAACAGCTCAATGGCTAGTAAAGCTATAAACATGGCAGTTGAACAGTACCCAAATAATACATCTATTTTACTTTTAAAAGTTGAAGCTTTGATATTTGAAAATAAAATTGAAGAAGCAGAAAAAATAATTAATTCATTATATGAACTCGATAGAAATAATTCTGAAATAATAATTCAAAAATCTAGAATTCTATCTAAAAGAAAAAAACATTCTAAATCTATTAATCTCCTAAAAAAAATTAATAAAGATTGTGAATTTTATAGCGATGCATTGATCATGATAGGCAAAGAATATCTTTTTATTGACGATTTTGAAAATGCAAAAGAAAAGTTTAAAAAATACATTAAAGATTATCAGTTAGATTATGCAGTTTTAAATAATGTACTCTATTGTTTTGATGCCCTTGGAAATACTGATGCCACTATTAATTATTTAAATGATTTTTTAGAAGAAAATCCATATTGCGAAGTTGCATGGCATCAACTTGGTAAACAATATTTAAAAAAAGAACTTTTTAAAGAAGCATTAACTGCGTTTGATTTTGCTATTATTTCAGACGACTCTTTTGTAGGAGCCTATTTAGAGATGGGTAAAGTTCTTGAAAAACTTAATAAAATAAATCAAGCAATAGAACAATATGAAATTGTTACTAAAATTGACGAACCAAATCCTTTTGCTTTGTATCGAATAGCTTGTTGTCACAATAAACTGGGCAATATCGAATTAGCAATTTCATACTATAATAAGACTGTTACTGAAGACCCTGTTCACGATAGTGCTTGGATGTCGTTAGCGACAAATTATTATAAACGAAAAGATTATATAGAAGCTAAAAATCACTTGATTAAAGCAATTGAAATTGATTCAGAAAATATAAAGTACTGGGAATTATATTGTAAAATAAATCTAGATTTAAATAACAATGAAGAGGTTGAAATTTCATTTAAAGAGATTTTATCTTTGGGAAACTTAAATCTTAGTACTTTAATATTTTTAACCAAAACATTAACTCAAATTCCTATTAACGAATCTTTGTCTAATGAATTTTTGATTAAAATAGATGCTCTTCCAAATTCATTATTAAGTGAAAAAAAATATATTAGTTATGTAATTCTTAACAACTCTAATGAAAAAATTAAAGCTAATTTCAATTTAAAAGAAGCTTATTTTCATAATCCTGCAATTTATGATTATTTCAAAGACATTTTTCCAACTATTCCACAACTTAATGTCTTTAAAAATATGAACGTAAATTAAATTTTAAGTAAATTATCTTAATTTTATTGCAATGAAAAAGACTTATTTTTCAAATTTTATTATTATAATAAAAGGAATGTGTATGGGCATTGCTGATATAGTTCCTGGTGTTTCTGGCGGGACTATTGCTATTATTACTGGAGTTTACGAAGAATTGCTAAAAACTATAAATAAATTTGATTTTAAAATATTAAAAGAATTAAAAAATGGAAAAATTAAAATAGTTTGGAAAACTTATAATTTAAATTTTCTTTTCTTTTTGGGGTTTGGAATTTTATTAAGTATTATAATACTGAGCCATTTTATCTTAATATTATTAAAGGATCACCCTATAGCTCTTTGGTCTTTATTTCTTGGATTAATTTCTTCAAGTATCATTTTTTTGTTCAAAACTACATCTAAATTAAATTTTAGAAATTCAAAATACTTTATTCCATTTCAACTTTATTTTTTAATTATTGGAATATTTATTGCTCTTTACATACAAACACTAAGTTCTGGCAAGATTGAGGTTAATTCTTTGTATTTATTTTTTTGTGGAATGGTTAGTATAACTGCTATGCTTCTTCCAGGTGTATCAGGAGCTTATATTTTAGTTTTATTGGGTGCTTATGAAACTATGTTAACAACACTAAAAGAAGTTAGCAAATTAAATTCAGATTATTTTTTAAATTTCATTTCGTTTACTTTTGGGGCTCTATTGAGTGTCAAATTATTTTCTAAATTATTATCATGGTCATACAAAAATTATAAAAATAATACACTTTTTTGCCTAATTGGCTTTATGATTGGATCACTACCCACATTATGGCCTTGGAAAAAAAATAATGATTCAAGTTTTTTTTTAGATAAATTATATATTCCTGAAAATTACTTTAATAATTCAGAATTTAATGAAGGAATATTATTTTTCATAATAGGAGTCATATTAGTTCTACTTTTAGAATTTATTTCAAATAAAAATGAAAAAAAGGAATAATACGTTCTATATAATTCTACTGATTAAAAGCATCTTAATGGGTACTGTAAATAAGTTACCTGGTGTTTCTGGGGGTCTAGTTGCACTTTTAACAGGGTTCTACATAGAAATGATAAACTCCTTAAAAAAAATCAATTTCAAAATAATTCCATTAATCTTTAGATTAAAAATTTCTAAAATAAATAAAAACTATAATGGATTGTTTTTATTTATTATTCTATCCGGAATTGTGATTAGTTATTTTACCACTTCAAAATTATTAGATCTTTTATTTAATCGTTATGAGCTATTTGTATGGTCAGCTTTTTTTGATTAGATATTAATTCTTTTATTGAACTTATAAATCCCAAATAATCAGTATTGTAACCTTTAATTAGCTTTTCTGATCCAATTGAAGAAAATAAAAATACACTGTTTATTTTATTTTGTGGGTTTATAAGTATAAGCGGCATGATTATACCTGGACTTTCTGGTTCATTTTTACTAATATTATTAGGCAACTATAAACTTTTATTAATTGACTCAGTAAATTCGCTGTATAATTCAATACTTATTTCTTTGGGTGTTGAATCTAATCTTTCACACGATTTTGAACTTTTAAAAATTGTTTTAGTATTTACTTTAGGGTCTATTTCAGGACTAATTTTACTCTCTAATTTTCTGAGTTATCTAATAAAAAAATATGAAGAAAAAGTAAATGAATTTATAATTGGTTTTGTATTTGGATCGTTAATAATATTATGGCCATGGAACCATGTTGTTGAAAAATCATTATTAAAT
>CABXBY010000029.1 GCA_902510655.1 uncultured Bacteroidota bacterium
TACAGTATATTTTATTAGTATTTTATTAATATCATGTGGCGGAAGCGCAGAAGGAGAAGGAGGCGGAGGTGGCCCAGTTGATCCACCGCCAACACCCCAAAAACCTTCAAGAGCCGTTCTAAGTAAGCCTGCTAATAATACAGAATGTTTAGAAGTTGATGCAGTAAAATTTGAATGGAACTCATCTGAAAATACTACTTCATACACATTAAATATTAAAAATTTACTTACCAGCGAAATAATCACTAATACAACTACCTCAACGTCTGTTGAAATTACTTTGACAAAAGGATTTCCATATTCTTGGCAAGTTATTTCAACTAACACAACAACTTTTGTAGCTGAAAGTGATAAGTGGAAATTTTATTTATCAGGTGAGGTATTAAAAAATCATGCACCATTTCCAGCCGAAATTTTAACACCTAAACCTGGATCATCTGTTAGTTCTGGTAGTGTATCATTATCTTGGTCCTTTTCAGATATTGATGCTAATGACACTCATAGCTTTGACTTATATCTAGATCAAGACGAAGATAGTCCTGCTACAAAAAAAATTATTTCTAATTATGGTGCTAGAAAAAGAACTGTTTCTTTAAACACACCTGGAGTATATTATTGGAGAGTAGTCACTAAAGATAATCACGGAACATCTTCGGATTCTGGAATATCTACTTTTACTGTATTAGAATAAATTTACAAAATAGATAAAAAGTAGTCTATCTCTTTTTTAGTATTATAAAAATTAACACTAATCCTTATTCCATCACCGCGCTGAGAACATATCACATTGTTTAATAAAAGTTGTTGATATAGTTTCTCATCTCCTTTAATATTAAAAATATTTGAATGTGACGATCTTTTAATGATTTTAGGAGTTAGTAATTTTTTTCTTTTAAGTTTTTCTAAAGTATAGAGTGAAAGTGAATTAATTTTTTTTTCTATTTCATCTAACCCAAAATTTGACATCTTTCTTAAAGAAAAAAGTAAACTACCAAAATTTAAAGTATCGTGATGTCCAGGCTCAAATAAATTTACAAAATATTGCAGGTCTATTTTAAAATGAGATTTCTGATATGTATGATTAAAAGAAACAAAGCCATTGCCATATCCGCCCAACATCCATTTGTACCCGCTACTAATTAAAACATCAATTTCTGAACTTTGAAAATTAAAAAACTGAGTTCCACAAAACTGAGTTCCATCAGCAATAATCAAAATTTGGGGAAAGTCTTCTTTAATTTGTTTAATAAAGTCTAAATCAATCAAAGTACCGTCAATATGTTGGACTATGGAGAAAATAAATACATCAGGATTATATTTATTTATTCCTTCCAGAATTTGAGCTTCTACATCATAATTATTGTTAACAAAATTATATTTTAGGCCAGAACAAGCTACTTGATTTATTATACTTGAGTAATCATCTTTTACAATCAAAACAGATTTTTCTGATTTAATAGATTTAAGCAATAGACTTAAACCGATTGAGAAATTTTGAACAAGAAACGTAGTCAAATTATTAGATCCTAAAAAATTATTTATTTCAGTTCTAGTTTTTTCTAATAAAATTTCATGATTTAATCTAAATTGACTTCCTCTATTTAAAAAATCAATTTCGTGTTCTTTTCTCCAACTAAGTAATTCATTATACATGAGTCCCGATCTAGCTGTATCTAGATATATTTTATTTTCAAGTGCAGGAAATTTCATTGATAATGACTATAAAAATTAATAATGTGATTTAAAATATTATTTTTGTACCTCAATTTACAATTATGCTATTTAAAAACAATAATAGTTCTGACATTAGTGAAGATCAAATTGCATTAATTGAATATGCTCAAAGTAGAATAAAGTCTAAAAAAAGACTCTTTTTTCATTTCTCTTTAATGACCATTGGTATTATATCTTTATTAATATCTAATTTAATATTTGAGTTCAAAAAAGAAATTTTTTTATTTGATTATCCCTGGTCGTATTGGATATGTTCAGTATGGTTTATTCTTTTTTTGTTTCACTTATTTAATGTCTATGTAACAAATAAATTTATGGGTAAAGAATGGGAAAAAAAGCAAATGAAAAAATTGGTAGAAAAACAACAAATTAAGATTGCTGATATAAAAACTGAACTTGAAAAAGAAGCTAGAGTGATTGCAGAATCTCAATTATTTTCACAAAATAATCCAAAAAATACAGTTACTTTAATTGCAGCAGCAAGTGAGAATAATATTATTGGAAAAGACAATAAATTAATTTGGCACTTAAGCGATGACCTTAAACATTTTAAAGATTTAACAAAAGGACATTTTGTTATAATGGGAAGAAAAACTTTTGAATCGATGCCTAAAGCTCTTCCTAACAGAACCAACGTAATTATAACTCGAAAAACTGATTATAAAGCAGAAAACGCTATAGTTGTAAACTCATTGGAAAAGGCATTAAAAGTAGCTGAAAACGATGATCAACCATTTATTATTGGTGGTGGTGAAATATATAAGTTATCCATTGACATAGCTGATCGAGTGGAACTAACAAGAGTTCATACCTCAATTGATGGAGACACTTCATTTCCTGAGATAAATTTAGAAAAATGGCAAGAAGTTAAACGTGAAAAAAGACTTAAAGATGAAAAAAATGAATATGATTTTTCTTTTTTAAGATATGATAAAATCAAATAAATGAAAGCATATATATTTCCTGGACAAGGATCTCAATTTACTGGAATGTGTCATGATTTATTTTTAAAGTATGACACTATAAAGCCTTTATTTACAAAAGCTGAAGAAATTTTAGAATTTGATATTTCTAAGATAATGTTTGAAGGCTCAAAAGAAGATTTAACTCAAACAAAAGTTACACAACCTGCAATTTTCATTCATTCGATGGCTATTTTGAAAGTTCTTGGAGAATCTTTTAAACCAGACTTAGTTGCAGGTCATTCGCTTGGTGAATTTTCAGCATTGGTTGCCTCTGGAGTTTTAAATTATGAAGATGGACTTAAGTTAGTTTCAATAAGAGCAAAAGCTATGCAAAAATCATGTGAAAATACAAATGGTACTATGGCTGCAATTCTAGCATTAGAAAATAATATTATTGAAGAAATATGTAAAGAAGTTGAAGGAGTTGTAGTAGCAGCAAATTATAATTGTCCTGGACAAGTTGTTATTTCAGGAGAGTTAACTGCAGTTAAATTAGCTTGCGAGAAACTAAGTAATGCTGGAGCTAGAAGAGCTCTTATACTACCTGTTGGAGGAGCTTTTCACTCAGAACTTATGATTGATGCAAAAAAAGAACTATCACTTGCCATTGAACAGGCTTCTTTCAATGAACCTATTTGTCCGATATATCAAAATGTAAATGCTAAAGCTGAAACATCGGTTGAAAAAATTAAAGAAAATTTAATCTCTCAACTTACTTCACCTGTGAAATGGACTCAGAGTGTAAATGAGATGATTAAAAGTGGGACAACAAGTTTTATAGAAATTGGTCCTGGAAAAGTTTTACAAGGACTTATTAAAAAAATTGACAGAAACTTAGACGTTAGTTTTCCTGAGCTTTAAAAAACTCATTTACTTTATTACTAATAAATTTAATCTGATCATTATCTAACTCAGAGTGCATAGGTAATGAAATAACTTGCTCTGACATCATATTAGATATTTTAAAATTTTCCTCATTATAATTTTCGTCTGTATAAGCTTTTTGTTTGTGTAATGGAATTGGGTAATAAATACCATGAGGAATATTATTATCATTTAAAAATTTAGACAGTTCATCTCTGTTTCCGCTTAAAACTCTAAGAGTGTATTGATGGAATACATGAGATTGACAATTATCCTTTGTGACTGGTGTTAAAATATTTTTATTTTGATTTAATTCTTTTGAATACAAAAGAGAAGCTTCTTTTCTTCTTTCATTGTAAAAGTCTAAAAGCGGTAATTTTACCGATAATATAGCTGCTTGAACACTATCTAATCTTGAATTTACTCCAACAACATCATGATGATATCTTACATACATTCCATGATTTACAATTCCTCTAATAGTATGTGCTAAATCATCACTATTTGTAAAAATTGCTCCTCCATCTCCATAACAACCTAAATTTTTAGATGGAAAAAAAGATGTTGTACCAATATCTCCAATAGTACCAGATTTTTGTTTAGTATTATCTGAGGAAAAATAAGTAGATCCTATACCCTGAGCATTATCTTCAATCACAAATAGATTATTAGTTTTTGCTATGTCCATAACCCGATCCATATTAGCAACTTGACCAAATAAATGAACTGGAATGATGGCTTTAGTTTTTGAGGTTATCGCTTTCTGAATTTCATCACAATTAATATTAAAAGTTTCTTCATCAATATCAACTAAAACAGGTTTTAGACGTAACAAAGCAATCACCTCAACAGTTGCCGCAAAAGTAAAATCTGATGTAATAATCTCATCTCCAGGCTGTAAATCCAAACTCATTAATGCTATTTGTAAAGCATCTGTTCCATTAGCACAGGGAATTACATGTTTTACATTTAAATAAGTTTCTAAATCAGTTTGAAATTTTTTTACAGAGGGTCCATTAATAAATGTTCCATTTTTAAATATTTCTAAGACTGAGGAATCAACATCATCTTTAATAAACTCATACTGAGTTTTTAAATCAACCATCTGTAATTTTTTCATATTATGAAATTTCTGTAAAAATAAGAAAATACAGAGTTTTAGAATGAATATATTTACAAAATACTAAAAGAGTAATTTTGTAATACAATGAGGGTAATCTATAACATAGCTATTATAAAAGTAAGAGTCCTTATGTTCATACTTAAGTTTTTTAATTCAAAAATTAGATCATTTAATAATGAAAGAAAAAATGTTTTAGAAAATTTAGAGAATAGTGTTTCTAAAAACGATAATCACATATGGATACATGTTGCATCATTAGGAGAATACGAACAAGGTCTTCCAATATTTAAAGAGATTAAATCATTATATAAAAATCATAAAATAATACTTTCGTTTTTTTCCTCCTCAGGTTATGAAGTAAGAAAAAATAATCCCATTGGCGATTTAACAATATATCTGCCATTGGACTCTCCTTATAATGCAAAAAAATTCATTTCACTACTTAATCTAAAAATGGCATTTTTTGTTAAATATGAATTTTGGCCGAATTACTTACAAAATTTAAAGAATAACAGTATACCTACTTTTCTATTGGCTGGATTGTTTCGAGAAAATCATTGGTTTTTTAAATGGTATGGTTCGGGTTTTTTAAATTTATTAAAATCATCAATAACTCACTTTTTTGTTCAAAATAAAGATTCAAAAAATCTATTATTAAATCACAACATTACAAATTGTACATTGATGGGAGATTCTAGGTTTGACAGGGTTAACTCTTTACTAAAGCAAAATAATGAAATTGCAAAAATCAAAGAGTTTATAGGAGGGAAAATTTGTTTTGTTGCTGGAAGTACTTGGGAGAAAGATGAATCTCTTATGATTGATTCTATTAATGAAAATAATAATTTAGCATGGATTATTGCACCTCATCAAATTAATGAAAAACAAATTAAGAAATTTCAAGATAGACTTAAATGTGAAAGTATAATTCATTCTAATTTAAATCAAAACAATTTTAATACAGCTAAAGTCTTAATAATAGACTCTATAGGTCTTCTTACTAGACTTTATAGTTATTCTGATATTTCTTATGTTGGCGGTGGAATGAGTAACTCTGGATTACACAATATTCTTGAACCTGCTATTTTTAAAAACCCTATACTAATTGGAAAAAACTACTTAAACTTTCCAGAAGCCAAAGACCTTATCGCTGAAAAAGGAGCTGTAAGTGTAAAAAATGCTAAAGAATTTCAAAGTGTTTTAAATAAGCTAATTGAAAATAAAAGAACAAGAATTGAAATGGGAGAAATTAATTTCAACTACATTAAATCAAACCTTGGAACTACTAAAAATGTTATTTCATATTTAAAAGAAAGAAAATGAAAACAATAATTCTATCAATTACAATTTTACTATCAATTTCACTAAATGCGCAAAACCCGATTGGAGCTTGGGAAAGAAAACATACATCTAATGATGGAAAAGAATTAAGAAGTATAGTTATTTTTTCTGAGTCTCATCAAAGTATAAGTATTTATGAAAGTGTCACAGGTAAACTAATACATTCAAATGGTGGCACATGGGAATTGGAAGGAAAAACAATGACTGAAGTAGTAGAGTTTGATACTGACAATCCTAAACGAGTAGGAAATGCAGTAGTGTTTGACATTAATATTGATGATAAATTTTTAGAAATCGTTGGCAGTGAAATGAAATTTAATAAAATTGATAATGGTGTCCCTGGTGAACTAAGGGGTGCTTGGTTGATGTCAGCTAGAATACGAGATGGTAAAAAACAAGAAAGAGATATTTCTAGACCAAGAAAAACAATGAAAATTCTTTCTGGAACAAGGTTTCAATGGATAGCATATAATACCGAATCAAAAAAATTTATGGCAACTGGAGGAGGAAGATATACAACCGAAAATGGTAAGTATAGTGAAGTTATTGAATATTTTTCAAGAGATATTTCAAGAGTGGGGATGAAACTCGAATTTGATTATAATTTAAAGAATGGCATGTGGAATCATAAAGGATTTAGCAGTAAAGGAAATCCTATTAATGAAATATGGACACTTAGATAAATTAGCTATCTCTACTAATTTAAATTAATTTTATAAAAAATATAAATGTCAAAAAAACCTTTAATATTAGTTACAAATGACGATGGAATTTCAGCTCCCGGAATTAGAACATTAATTTCTGCAATGAATACAATAGGTGATGTAATAGTTGTAGCACCTGACAGTCCGCAGTCTGCTATGGGTCACGCTATAACTATAAATTCAACTTTACATTGTAACGCAATAAAAATTGACGACGGGCCTCAAAAAGAATATTCTTGCTCTGGAACTCCTGCTGATTGTGTAAAATTAGGAATTAACGAAATTTTAGACAGAAAACCTGACCTTTGTGTTTCTGGTGTTAATCATGGATCAAATTCTTCTATTAATGTAATATATTCTGGAACAATGAGTGCAGCAGTGGAAGCAAGTGTTGAAGGAATACCTGCGATAGGGTTTTCATTATTAGATTATAATTGGGATGCAGATTTTGATACAATAAAAGAACATATAATAAATATCACTAAAAAAGCTCTGAAAGAGGGTATTCCGAAAGGAATTGCATTAAATATAAATTTTCCTAAGTTAAAAGGAACTGATATTAAAGGAATTAAAATATGTAGACAAGCAAATGCTTATTGGGTTGAAAAATTTGATAAAAGAAAAAATCCTCAGGGTAAAGAATATTATTGGCTCACTGGTGAGTTTATAAACAAAGATGAAGGAACAGATTCGGATGAATGGGCACTCGCAAATGGATTCATTTCAATAGTTCCTGTAAAATTTGACATGACTGATCATGATAATATTAAGAAATTAAAAACCTGGAATTTCTAAATCAATGAAATATTACATAATTGCTGGAGAAGCGTCAGGTGATTTACACGGGTCTAATTTAATAAAAGAAATTATTGAGTTAGATCCGAACGCAAACATTAGAGCGTGGGGAGGTGACAAAATGCATAATGCAGGAGCTAAAGTTGTAAAACATTTTAAAGATTTAGCATTTATGGGTTTTTATGAAGTTCTTATAAACATAAGAACTATTATAAAAAATCTAAATTTTTGTAAAAAGGACATTCTAGAGTTCAATCCTGATAAAATTATATTTATTGACTACCCTGGTTTTAATATGAGAATTGCAGAATGGTCAAAAAAATATAAATTCGAAACTATATATTACATAGCACCTCAACTTTGGGCATGGAATGAAAAAAGAATAAAACAAATAAAAAAATATATTAATTCTTTATATGTCATTCTTCCATTTGAAAAAGAGTTTTTTGAATCTAAACACAATTATCCTGTTAAATTTTTAGGACATCCATTAGCGGACAGTATTTATAATTTTAAAACAAATTATAAATCATCAAACAAACTCATAACAAGTGCTAAAAAACCAATAATTGCAATTTTACCTGGAAGCAGAAAACAAGAAATTAAAAAGATTTTAAATACAGTAATTGAAACAGTTGAGTATTTTACAGATTATCAATTTATTGTAGCAGGAGCGCCAAATATTGAGCTTAGCTATTACGCATCAATTATAAAAAACAAAAAGATTAAAGTAATTGAAAACAAAACTTACGAACTTCTATCTGTGTCACATGCGGCTATTGTAACAAGCGGAACAGCAACTCTTGAAACAGCATTGTTTAAAGTTCCTCAAATAGTTTGTTATAAGAGTAGTTATTTTAGTTTCATAATAGCTAAATTGATAGTGAATATTAAATATATTTCACTTGTGAATCTTATAATGGACCAAGAAATTGTAAAAGAGTTGATTCAACAAGATTGTAATAAAGATAAAATCACTAAAGAACTCAAAAAAATTCTAGATTTAAACCATAGAAAATCATTGAAAGTTAAATATGATGAGTTAACTTCAGTTCTAGGAAACTTTGGTACAAGTAAAAGAGTAGCTTTAGATATAATAACAAAATAGGATTGTGAAAATTGATGGAATAGACAAACAAATAATACTTGAATTAAGCAATAACTCAAGAACACCTGTGCTTGAAATATCAAGAAAAATTGGTATTTCAGGTGCTGCTATTCATCAAAGAATAAGAAAACTAGAGGATTCTGGCCTAATTAGTGGACATCATTTAAAATTAAATCCAAAAGTGCTTGGCTACTCAACACTTGCATTTGTAGGTGTATATTTTGACAAAGCCGAAAGAAACTCTGAGGCTATAAAATCAATGAAAAAAATTCCTGAAATTTTAGAATGTCACTATACCACTGGTAATTGGAGCGTCCTTATAAAAATATTATGTAAAGACAACGAAGATTTAATGCTCATATTGAATAAGAAAATTCAATCTATAAAAGGTGTTTCAAGAACAGAAACTTTTATTTCATTGGAACAACAGATAGATAGACAAATTACTATTTCTTAGATTTAATTATAAAAAACAATATTATTAATGTCAGTATTATTGAAACGAAATTACCAATTATCATTGATAAACTTTCCAAATTGACACCGTGTATAAACCATAAAAATACACCTGAAACGTATAAAAGATAAGTAGTAAGAGATAAGCCTTCAACTGATTTAGTTTTCAAAACCTTTAATACCTGTGGAATAAAAGCGATTGTTGTTAAAAATGCTGCTACAAAACCAATTACTTCACCTCCATTAAAAAGCAAATCTAACATACTATATTAATTATTTTTCCAGTAACAACAATAATTTTTTTTATTTCACGTTGACTAAGATATTTTTCTAATCTTTCATCTTCTTGTAAAGTCTTTTTTATTTCTTCTACTCCCAAAGAGGCTTCTAGATTTAATTTAAACTTCATTTTACCGTTAAAAGAAACAGGGTATTCAAATGAATTTTCTTTTATAAATTCAGGATTAAAAATGGGAAAAGGCTCGAAAGATATTGTGTTTAAATTACCTAGTTTGTTCCATATTTCTTCGCATATATGCGGAGCAAATGGAGATAATAAAATAGTTAGGTTTTTTAAAATATATAAATTATTACACTTCTGTGAACTTAATTCATTAACACATATCATAAAAGCACTCACAGATGTATTAAGTGAAAAATTATTAATATCCTCTTCAATTTTTTTAATTGTTTTATGTAAAATTTTTAAACTTTCCTTTGAAGGATCATTGTCATCGACATAAAATTCTCCAGTTGAGTGAAAGAGATTCCAAAACTTTTTCAAAAAAGAATATGTTCCTGAAATACCAGCAGTATTCCATGGTTTAGCTTGTTCAATTGGTCCTAAAAACATTTCATATAATCTGAGTGTATCAGCACCATAATCATTACAAATTTGATCAGGATTTATAACATTATATTTAGATTTTGACATTTTTTCAACTTCTCTATGCACAATAAATTTTTGATTAAGAGATTCAAAATTTGCATTTTTAAATTGAGGTTGCCAATTTCTCAAAGCATCCAAATCTAATTCGTTATTTGTGTCTACAAATTGTACGTCAACATGAATGAGTTGAGTCTTAACATTTTTAACTATTTCTTTTGAAAAATAATTATCTGTTCCAACTTCTCGAGAAATAAAAGCACTATTCCCTAAAATCATTCCTTGATTAATTAACTTTTTAGCATAATCCTTCACAGGGACTAAATCTAAATCGTATAAAAAATATTGCCAAAATCTTGAATATAACAAATGTCCAGTGGCGTGTTCACTACCACCAATATATACATCAACTTCTTTCCAATAGTTCAGTGATTCTTTTGAAGCAAACTCTTGATCATTATTTGAGTCCATATATCTATTAAAATACCATGAACTACCTGCCCATCCTGGCATAGTATTAAGCTCTAATCTGAAAACAGATTTATTATCAACTAATGAATTAGCAACAACTTTATTATTAATAGTGTCCCATGCCCATTCTTTTGAATTACCTAACGGAGGTTTGCCGTCTTCAGTTGGTAAATACTTGTCTACATCAGGAAGAGCTACAGGCAGATATTTCTGGTCGATCATTACAGGGGAATTACCCTTGTAATAAACAGGAAAAGGCTCTCCCCAATATCTTTGTCTACTAAAAACAGCGTCTCTTAGTTTATAATTAATCTTACGAACTCCTTTGTTAATCTCCTGTAATTTATTAGTTGCTAAATTTAAACCATCCTTAAAATTTAAACCATCTAAGTCTTCTGAATTAGTAAGAACAAAATCTTCTTTACTTTGAAATGCTTCTTTTGAAATATCCTTATCTAGAAAAATATTTTTTATAGGAATATTAAAAAATTTAGCAAAATTATAATCTCTTTGGTCTCCACATGGAACTGCCATAACAGCTCCTGTTCCATATCCTGCTAAAACATAATCAGAAATCCATATCTCAAGTTTCTCATTATTTAGAGGGTGAATAGCGTAGGCACCTGTAAAAACTCCACTAATTGACTTAACATCAGACATTCTTTCTCTTTCGGTCTTTTTAGCTGATTTTTCAATATAATTTTTAACAGGCTCTAAATTCTCATCTTTTGTTATGTGTTTAACAAAAGGATGTTCGGGTGCTAATGTCATAAACGAAACTCCGTATATTGTATCTACTCTAGTTGTAAAAACTTCGATTTGTTTATCAAAGTTTTCAACATCAAAACTAACCATCGCACCTTCAGATTTACCAATCCAATTTCTTTGCATCTCTTTTAATGGTTCAGGCCAATCTATATCATTTAATCCATTTAACAATCTTTCAGAATAAGCAGAAATCCTAATACTCCATTGAGTCATCTTTTTTCTTAATACTTCATGACCTCCTCTTTCAGATAATCCATCTATTATTTCATCATTAGCAAGGACAGTTCCCAATTTTGGGCACCAGTTTACATCAATTTCAGATAAATAAGCCAACCTGTAGTTTAACAATATTTCTTCTTTTTTATCTAAGCTGTAGGAATTCCATTCCTTAGATTCAAAGGTTTTAATAACATCGCTTTTAGATGCGTTAACATTCGAATTACCATTTGACTCAAAAATTGAAATTAATTCTTTTATATCTTTTGACTTATTACTGTCTATATCGTACCATGAATTAAAAAGCTTAATGAACATCAGCTGAGTCCATTTATAATAGTTTTTATTTGAAGTTCTTATTTCTCTAGACCAGTCAAACGAAAACCCTAAACGATCTAATTGTTCTCGATATCTTGAAATATTTTCATTTGTGGTTTGCAAAGGGTGTCTACCGGTTTGAATAGCATATTGTTCTGCTGGAAGTCCAAAAGAGTCATACCCTTGAGGATGTAGTACATTAAATCCTTTCAAGCGTTTATATCTTGAATAAATATCACTAGCAATATATCCAAGTGGATGACCTACATGAAGTCCAGCACCAGAGGGATATGGAAACATATCTAATACGTAAAACTTTGGAAGTGTACTGTTATTTTCAGCTTTGAAAGTATTATTTTCAGCCCAAAAATTTTGCCATTTATTTTCAATGTCTTTGAAGTTGTACAACATACCTATATTAAAAGAAACAAAAATACATTTATTGTACGAATAGGAAAAGTTTAAATCACAGAACCTGATGAATTAAAAAGGTTTAGTATTTTTACAAAAACATAATATAATTTTAATTGGCTATTTCTAAAAACAAAAGACTTCTATCATCTTACTTTTCAGTAATCTTGAGTATTTCTATTGTTTTATTTATGATGGGTGCTTTTTTTATAATAGCGTTCAACGCTAAAAAAATATCTGATGATTTTAAGGAAAAAATTCCTATTACCATTTATTTAAAAAATAATGCAAAAAAAATAGAGACAGAACAGCTTATAAAAAAATTAAATTTAAAAGATTATACTAACTCCATTAGCTATATTTCTAAAGAAAAAGGAGCTGAAATATTAATAAACGAAATAGGTGAAGACTTTATTGAGTTTTATGGAACAAACCCACTTTTAAATTCTATTGATGTATTTCTCAAATCAGAATTCGTGACAACTATAGTGTTTGACGAAATAACAAACGAACTAAACAACACTGACTTTATTGATGAAATTATGTTCGATGCTCCATTAATATCACTGATAAACGATAATATTAATAAAATTAAATATTGGATTTTAGGTATTGCTTTATTTTTTCTAAGTATTTCAATTGTTGTAATTAACAGTTCTATTCGTCTTTCAATATATTCAAATAGAATAAATATTAAAACCATGCAAATGGTTGGAGCTACTAAAAGGTTTATAAGAAAACCTTTTGTTAACACACATATTAAATTAGGTTTAATTGGCTCTGTGTTAGCCGCTATTATGTTAAGTTTATCTTTATATTATATTCAAAATAATTTTGAATATTTCAATTTTGAGTCGGAAATTCCCTTAATAATTTCAATGTTTGGGGCAATTTCAGTTTTTAGTGTAATTATTACCTATTTATGCACTTATTTTGCAACGCAAAAATTTTTAAAAATTAAAATAGAACAACTTTACTAATGAAAAATTCAAATAAAAAAACATTTGTATTTGGGAAGAAAAATTATGTCACTATGATTATTGGATTGGCATTCATTACACTTGGTTTTATTCTTATGTCTGGTGGCGGAAGTGAAGATCCTAATATTTTTAATCCTGAAATATATAATTTTAGAAGAATTAAACTAGCCCCTACTCTTGTTTTAATTGGTTTTGGAATTCAGGTATATGCCATTTTACTAAATCCTAATAAAAAATAAATGGATTATTTTGAATCGATTATTCTTGGAATTGTCCAGGGTTTGACTGAATTTCTTCCTATATCTTCAAGTGGACATTTGGAAATTTCAAAGGCAATTTTAGGAAATGATTTTTCAAATAAAGAAAGTTTACTCTTCACAATAGTTTTACATTTTGCTACAGCTCTTAGTACAATTGTGTTTTTTCGAAAAGATATCTATGAAATTATATTAGGCTTATTTGATAAAAAAAACAAAGAATCATCGAAATTTTCAATTTCTATAATTATATCAATGATTCCTGCAGTACTTGTTGGTCTTTTTTTTGAAGAAACGATCAATTCTTTTTTTAACGGAAATTTACTTTTAGTCGCTGTAATGCTATACGTGACTTCTGTTTTATTATACTTGTCAGATGTTATAAAGCTTGATAAAAAAGAGATTAGTTATAAAAATAGCTTTATAATTGGTTTAGCTCAAGCTATTGCAATTCTCCCAGGAATATCTAGAAGCGGAGCTACTATTGCTACAGCAGTAGTTATTGGAATAGATAGAGAAAAAGCTGCTAGGTTTTCATTTATAATGGTTATCCCATTAATTTTTGGCAGTATGGCAAAATCGATTATTGATAATGGAATTATATTTGAAAATTTTAATTTATTATCAGTTTTACTCGGCTTTATCTCAGCTTTTATAACAGGTCTTTTAGCATGTAAATGGATGATTTCTTTAGTCAAAAAAAGTAAATTATATTATTTTTCTATTTACTGTTTTATTGTTGGATCTGTGATTATTTTTTATTCTTTAAAAAATGGAATTTAACAGAGAATCATTTTTAGAGGGTGAAATTCTATTAATTAACAAACCACTAAACTGGACATCATTTCAAGTTGTAAATAAAATTAGATGGTTAATTAAGTCTCGATTTAAT
>CABXBY010000030.1 GCA_902510655.1 uncultured Bacteroidota bacterium
ATTATTGGCTTTTTTATATGCAGCCATTAATCTTGGATTTATCAATAAAACTGACCCAACTAATAACTCTAACAACCCTACAACTATTATAAATATTTTCATAATTTTCAATTTTTTATACAATATAAGTTAATTAAAAAGTAGTTAGCATTAATTTACTATTTTTATGGTGATGGATCAAGAAAGCATAAGTAAATTAATTCCTGTTCTAGTACTTTTAATTTTAGGTTCTTTAGAAGCTTTAGGAGGGTTATATTTTCATGATAAACGTTCAAAAAATGATATTACTATAGAGTTAGTCTGTTTAACTGTCTTACCAACACTAATTCAACCAGCAATTCTTGCACTAGTTTTATTTTCTATGGATTCTTGGTTTTTAATTTATGAAGATTATTTTATAAATGCTTATTTCCTATGGCATGTTTTAGCATTTCTAATACTTGATGATCTCACTCAATATCTTTGGCACAGGTTTTCACATGAAAATCCTTTTATGTGGAAATTACACAGGCCACACCATGTTGTTGAAGAAATGGGAGTTTTAGTTACTTATAGAAATGCATTTATGTATTATGCTTTTATGCCTGGTTTGTGGTTTTCAGCTGTACTTATTTTTTTAGGAATGACAGAGGTTTATTTGTATTACTTGCCTATTAAAATGACAGTTATAATTGCAGCGCACAGCGAAACTAAATGGGATAGATTTTTATACAAATACAAAATTTTACACCCTTTAGCTTGGATCATTGAAAGAACAATATCGACACCTAGTACTCACTATGCCCATCACGGATTAACTTCTGAAGATGGAGTTTCAAATCCAAACGGAAATTACGGTAATCTCCTTTTTTTCTGGGATATTTTATTTGGTACTGCAAAAATCACCAGAAAATATCCAACTAAATTTGGAGCTTGGAATAAAATGAAAGAACCCTGGTATGTTCAATTAATGTTCCCTATTTTCAAATCAAAGGATTCCCGAAGTGAACTTAGTTCTTTAAAAACAAATATGGATTTTGATCCTTCCAAAGATTTTAAGGACTATAATAGTTAAATTTTAATGAAAGATCTAAGAAATAAAGTTGTCGTAATTACTGGCGCTGGTTCTGGAATAGGCCGATCTCTTGCTTTAAAAATGCATAATAAAGGAGCTAGATTAGCTCTAAATGACTTCAATAAGCAGTCATTAGATGAAACATTAAGTTTGATTAATTGTGAAGATAACATCTACACTGAAGTTTTTGATGTTTCTAAAAATGAAGAATTTGATACATTTTCTAAAAACGTAATTAACCATTTTGGTAAAGTTGATATTGTGATAAATAATGCTGGAATTACCATAGGAAGCTTTTCTGTTCTTGAGACAAAAATTGAAGATTACAAAAAAGTAATTGGAGTTAATATGTGGGGAATGATTTACGGTACTCTTGCTTTTGTTCCATACCTAAGAAAACAAAAAGAATCAAGTGTTGTAAATATTTCAAGTATTTGGGGACTATTAGGATCTCCCTATCAATCTGCTTATAGTGTGTCTAAATTTGGTATCAGAGGATTTAGTGAAGCCTTAGCAGCTGAAGAATTATGTAATAAAACTGGAGTTGTAGTACTTAGTGTTCATCCTGGTGGAATTAAAACAAATATTGTTAGAAATATTGAGGGTCAGAACCTCACTGAAACTCAATTAAAAAAATTAGATACTCATTTTCCAACTACTGCAGATGAAACTGCAAATAAAATTATTCAAGCCATTCAAAAAAAGAAAACCAGATTAGTAATAGGTCCAGACGCTAAATTCATGTACCGTCTGTCAAGATTTTCTCAGAGAATAACCATGAAATTCTTGGTTAATTGGGCTAAAAAAATGATGAAAATTCAATAATGAAAAATAAAATAATAATACCTATACTAATTCTACTATCAATAATTATTGGGGGTTATACAGCTATTTCAAATATTAATTCTTCAACACAAAACAATGAATTTTCTATTAAAAACGGAAACTGGAAAGTTAATCCAAATATGGATTTAAAAGACAGTTACCAAAGAGCTTATATTTCAAGAATTGGAGTTTTTGCATTAGATGAAAAAGAAGCGCTTTATTTCTTGTCAAGTAAGGACAATGATGGAAACCCATTAAAATCAGACTTTGATTATCAAATTATTGGCACACCACCAAAGGGAAGATATTGGAGTTACACATTATACGGTGAAGATTATTTCTTAGTAAAAAATGATGCCAATATTTACACGATAAATAAAGAAAACCTTACTAAAGACAAACCGATTTTAGTATCATCATCTAAAAAAGACATTAATTGGTTGCCCTCAGGAAATGAAACGAAGTTTCATATTACACTAAGGGTTTATAATCCAGATGAAAGTGTTTATAAAAACTTAGAATCATTAGAGTTGCCAATAATTAAAAAAATAGAAAAATGAAGAAGATATTTTTTTACTTAGGGATAATACTGGTAATGAGCATTTGTTCTTATAATTTAACTATACATTACATTCCAAATATTGTATATGCTGTTTTTCATTATAAAATTGAAAAAAATCAGAATATTAAGGATAATGAAATAAAACATTTTGATATTCCAAGTGACCAGTCTAGAAATGTTGTAATGCCCAATCCTGATTTTTTATATTCTACTATTTTTTACGATTTAAGTGAAAAAAATTTAAATATAAATGCAAATATGCCTGACTCTACGTATTGGTCTATTTCATTCTACAAACCAAATACAATAAACTGGTTTGTAAAAAACAATCAAGAATTTGTGACCAATAATTTAGATCTTACATTGACTTTTAATGATTCTGAATCAGAAAACGTGATAAAATCACCTGTAAAAAAAGGATTTATGATCATTAGAATATTAGTTGAAAAAAAGGATCAAAAGACTATCGAATCATATAGAACTCTTCAAAAAAATATTATAATAAACTAGTTTTTTTACTAAATTAGTATATAAATACTAATTTTTAATGAAAAAATTAAAACGTAAAATTCAAAAATTGATTGTCGGCCTTATGGGTTCTCCAATTAAAATTGACCCGAATATAAAAAATAGGCAAATCAAATCAATAGCTCCACTTCCAAAAGAAGTTTTTTGGGACAAAAACGTTAAAATTTATAAAACAAAAAGCGAAATTGAATATGTAAAAACACCTGAAAAATGTTTTTCAGATCTTCCTGACTATAATTTTAATGAAAATTATTGTGATATAAATGGACTTAAAATGCATTATATTGATGCTGGTCCAAGCGATGGAAAAATCCTTTTATTACTTCATGGACAGCCGGTTTGGTCCTATTTATACCGAACTATGATTCACGAATTAGTTGCAAAAGGATACAGATGTATCGCACCGGATTTAATAGGGATGGGAAAATCAGACAAACCGATTTCAATTAAATATCATATTTACGACACTCATTGTGATAATGTTTTATCATTTATTAAAAAATTAAAACTCAATAAAATTACTCTTTTTTGTCAAGATTGGGGAAGTTTAATAGGGCTTAGAATTGCTGGTGAAAATTCAAATCTTTTCTCTGGTATAATTGCTGCTAATGCTGAACTTCCAAACTTTACTGAAGAATCAAATCCATTATATATACCAGAGCCGCTAACAATAAATACTAAAATTAAAAGTTTTAAAAGAGCAATGGCATTTCATATGTTAAATAATAATGGATTTAATATGGATATCTTTCAAGTGTGGGTTACTTATTGTATTACGACTCCATTTGTTCATATTAGAGAAATTATGGGACTAAGTTTGTCTAGAGACTTCAAAAAAGATCAAAAAATACTTGATGCCTATGCCGCTCCATTTCCTTCATTTATATACATGGCCGGTCCTAGAACCTTACCCTCAATGAATGCTGGAATTACTGGTCAAACATTAAAAGCAATTGATGGGTTAAAAAAGTTTAAAAAACCTTTCTTATCTTTAATAGGGTTACAAGACAAACTTCTAGGAACACCAAGAATTCAGAACAGATTTATTAAAATGGTTCCAGGAGCTAAAGGACAGGATCACGAACAGTTTAAAGAAGCAAACCATTTTATTCAAGAGGATATTGGTGAAATAATGGCTGACAGAATGCATAAATTTATTGTTAAAAATAAAATATAATGAAGAAAAAAATTTTTAAAATAATTGCAACTATTTCAATATTGGTTATCGTATTTTTTATTTTGCTACCCACTCTATTAAATAAAGCAGGACTTCATCCTGATTATAACAGTAAAAAATATAGTTTCTCTGAAAAAAAAGCGGTAATAATATCAACTAGTCACACTACACTAAACAAACCTGGTGAAACAACTGGAAATTTAACTGGAGTATTTGCTTCAGAGCTTACTGTCCCTTATTATGAATTTACAGATTCTGGATTTGAGGTAGATATTGCAAGTATTAAAGGAGGTGAAATTCCTATTGATCCCGAATCGTTTTTTTACGCTGTTAAAACAAACTCAGACGATAGGTATCTTGAAGACCAAATACTAAAAGAAAAAGTAAAAAATTCTATTTTAATTGATCAGCTTGAAATTGATAATTACGATATAGTTTTTATTGCTGGTGGTTGGGGTGCTGCTTATGATTTAGGTTATTCAGAAACACTTGGTAAAAAAATTAGTGAAGCTTATTATAACTCAAATTCTATTATTGGTGGAGTATGTCATGGAGTTCTTGGTTTTATAAACGCTAAAGATTCTTTAGGAAATCTTATTATAAAAAACAAAAGAATGACAGGGGTAACAAACAAACAAATAAAAGAGTTAGGAATTTTCTATACCCCTCAGCATCCAGAAGAAGAGCTGATAAAAGCAGGTGCTATATTTGAAAGCAAAACAGCATTTAGAGATGTATTGGCTAATTTGACAGTAGTTGATGAAGAATTTAAATTTGTAACCGGACAAAATCAAAATGCAGGACACGAAACTCCTCAAAAAATGATGGAAATTTTAAAAAACAAACAATGAATTTTAATTTTAGAAACGTACTTCCAAAAAGTGCCGATAATGATTTTAAAGGCTATAAGATAGCATTTTGGGGATTTGTTTTATTTACCATACTAATGACCTGGCGTTCAATTATTCACATGTTATTTGAACAGTACGGGTTTCATGAAATTGGAAGCTTTGTTGCTATTTCAGGGGAACCTGACCCTATGCCATTAATTTATAAATTTTTTTCTTTGTGGGGTTTTGCTCAACTGATTTTTTGTTTGGTTTGCTGGCTAGTAATTTTTAGATACAAATCATTAATTCCGTTAATGTATTTGATTTGGCTATTTGAGTGGGGGTTTAGAACTTTTGGTTATCCTTTAATTAAAGATCAAATTGCTGTTCAAGAGTTGTATACTAACGGTATAACGCCTGGCGTGTCATATGCGCCATATGCAACCTTGCTATTGATTATTTTATTTGGACTCTCTATATTAGACAGAAAATAATGAGAAAATTTTTTCTTTTAACGGCAATTGTAGAAATTCTAGCAGGTCTTGCTTTATTTTTTGCGACAGAAAAAATACCCGATTTAATTAATGCTAATCCACTAACCATAGGTTTTGCTAAAATGTATGGTGTAGCTGCATTTTCTCTAGGACTTTTTGCGTTATACTCTTGGAAATTTTTTAATTCAAAAAAACTACACATTCCCTTCTTGACTATTTTTTCAATTTTTAATATTGGAATTGCTTTTGCCGTTATTCAGTCCAACTTAAATTTTGGGTTTGAAAATCCCGCACCGGGGTATTTTCACTTAATCCTAGGATTAATTGGAATTTATTTTATATTAAAAATAAAGAAATTAAATAATAGCTTTAGCAAGAACTTTTTTTACTTTTTTCTGCTTATTATAACTGGCATTTTAACTTCAAACAATATTCTGTTTGCATTATCTAGAATTTTTAGTGATGAATCAATATTAAGAGTAATAATTTTATTTTTAATTTTTGTTTTTCCAATACTCTATTACCTAAATAAAGTAGCTGAAAATAAATTTAATTCAAAACTAAAAAGAATACTATTTATCACTTTGATCGGATCTGTTTTAGCTTGGATTATTCAGCTAATAGAAATTCATCTGTATCATTTTGAAATTAATGTAGAGTCCCCTATTGGTTTATTTGAAGATGAATTCATCAGAACTATCAAATTTATATTTCCTACGCTAATAATAGCTGAGATTATTTGGTTGTATTTAAAAAACAGAACCAAAGTTTTTTATAGCGGAATTACTTTAATTATTGCTTATTTATTTATATCATTTTATAATTCTTTTGTTTTTACAGACTCTAAACCAGCTATATACCCCTACAAAACATTAAAGAACAATGATGAACTACCCAACGTAATTTTAATTGTGGCAGACGACTTAGGTTTCAACGATATATCGGCAAATGGAAATAAATTAATCGAAACTTCAAATATTGACCAAATAGCTAAAAATGGAGTAAATTTTACTAGGGCTTACGCAACAGCTTCAGTATGTGCACCCTCAAGAGCTGCATTTTTAACAGGCAACTATCAGCATAGAAATGGCTTTGAGTTTTTACCTGATTTATTTAATTATAGTCCAAGAGTTAGAAAAGCAGATTTTAAAAGATTTGGACATCAAAATAATTTTAAACAGTGGTATGAAAAGGATGTTCCTGTTAATCAACGTGGATTGGATCCTTATGTTAATACAATAGGTGATTATTTAAAGAAAATGGGGTACCAAACATCTGTTATTGGTAAATGGCACATGGGAACACATCCAAAATTCAGTCCTATAAATTATGGATTTGATTATCATTATGGGATTACTGGCGCAGGATCTCTTTACGCACCTTTAAATCAAGAAAATATTATTGAATCAAAACAAACTTGGGATTTTGCAGATTTTATTACTTGGCAAGCAACAAATTATTACACTTTGGAAAATGGAAAAAATTCAACTCCTAAAAATTCAGAATATCTAACTGATGTTTTTACTAAAAAAGCTGTTAATTACATTAAAGAAAATAAAGACAAACCTTTTTTTCTTCATCTTTCACACATGGCCCCACACGGACCTTTTCAAGCACAAAAAAAATATTATCAAATGTTCTCTCACATTGAGGATCATAACAAAAGAGTTTATTATGCTATGATTAAGAATTTAGACGATAGTGTGGGAGAAATTAAAATAGCTCTTGAAAAAGAAGGGATTTTGGATAACACTCTAATTATTTTTATTAGTGATAATGGTGGAGCTACTTACACTAGAGCTACTAATAACTCACCATATTTTGGTGGAAAAATGTCAAATTTTGAAGGAGGAACTGTTGTGCCAATGATGATGCAATGGAACAAAAAAATAAAGCCTCAAACAAATTATACTCAAATGGTTAGTTTGCTGGATATTGTTCCAACAATTTTAGATGCAGTAAAATCACCCTCTCTTAGCAATAAATACGATGGTGTATCATTAATTCCATATTTAGATTCTAATAATAAACCTCACAAAGAATTATTTTGGAAAACAGGGTATGTAAAGTCAATTGTTTCTGAAAACTTTAAATTACACATCAATGAAAAAGAAAATTTCAAATTTTTAATCAATTTAGAAGATGATCTATCTGAAAAAAATAATTTAATATCAAAATATCCAGAAAAAGCAGAAGAATTAACTTTAAAATGGAATAATTGGAACAAAAATTTACAAGATCCTAAATGGGATTCTAACGCAGATGTATCTATTCCGGTTGATAATTCTGTGAATTCCAAAAGATATTTTTTCCCTTGGTAAAAATTATGGAAAATGATAATTTAATAATAGAATCAGTATCAAACGGACCATTATTTGGACAAACTTTTAATGTTGAAATGTTAAATAGTTTATCCTTAATAAAAACAAAATTTCTTTTGTCAAGAATTCCATTAATTCCATATTCTTTAAAGAAACAACTATTTTCTCTTTCTAAAAAGGAGGTAAATAGTAACGGATTAATTTTACATGGAGGAGGTCCAATTTACAGAAATGGAACAATTTCGGATAATGAATGCTGTAATCCCTTAGAATTAGATCCTAAAGATCCAAATTTTATAGAAAAAACCTCTGGAGGTTTAAAGTTAAAAAACGATAATCCCCTAGTTCAAACTGCAAAATATCCTAAAAAGGTGATTGGAAATTTTACAGCAATGAATAGATTTTTTACTGACATTTCAAGTGAATTTATAGCCAGTTCAATCAATAGAAAATTGATCCCAACAAACTCAAAAGATCAAATAATTCAAGCCTATATTAAAAGTGCCAAAGAATGTGAAAAATTAACAGATAAAATTATACTTGAGCAAACTGCAACCTTTTCTTTTAGATCAAAAAACTGTGGAGATGTAAACGAACCTGCAAAGGATACAATAACAGGAATGATGTTATTTGTATGGGGTGTTAAGGGACAAGTATTTAATGGAACAGTAATTGGAGGAACTGGAAAATTTAGCGAAATAAGTGGAGAGTTCACAAGAGAAAGATTATTAGCACCCAATTTTTCAGGGGCTGAAACTTTTAGAATTACATTTCCAACAAAATTAAAACCTGATTATTATCCTAATTAAAGATTTTTAAAATCTTCATCTATTTTTTCAGAAATCTCTTTCTTTTTTTTGTTGTATCTATCTACACCTTTTTTAGTCAAATATGGGTAGAAATGACCCATTATTTCATCAAAAATCTTGCGATATTTGTTTTTAGAATCATCTAAAACCTCCCATGTTGTCAGGGATGAAGAAACAATAGCCCAATTATTTTTAGCAAATGTTTTGTACTGACCATCAAACGCTTCTTTTTTCATATAACCATTTTTGATACTAATATTAATGTATTCGATTGAAAATTTTTCATTTAATTTATTTACATCCTTGAAAACAGATTTAGCGTTTGGAACTAAATTTATAATTTCTAAAATATCTCTAAAAAAAAACCTATAGTTAAATAAAAAAACAAGATTATTTCTTAAAATATTATATAAAGACATTTGTTTTAAGGATTCTCGTTGAGTGGCTTCAATCTCAACTAATTTTCTGATCATGTAATAAATTATATAATCCATTAAGTCTTTTTTAGTTTTAAAGTGATAAGTTAAATTTCCAGGACTGATATTATTATATTCAGCAATATCTTGGAGTCTAACATTAGCTAATCCCTTTTTATTGAATAATAATATTGATGATTCTACTATTTTAATTCTTGTACTACTCACTATTTAAATTTATAATCTTGTGTAATTAGTATAAAAATACTAAATTTATGTGGAATAGATAATTCATGAATTTGATAAATATTTTTCCTGATCCTTCAACTCTAATTGATATCGAAAATACGAATAAAATTGTATTATTTATTTTTTTAAAAATTACAGACAATTCAATAAAAGAAAATATTAAAAATGATTTTTTAAAGGAAAATATAAATATCCTACATTGGTTTGATTGTCAATACACAAATATTGGAAAAGAAGATTTTTGGTCTGATGCATTAATCATTGAATTTAAAAACAAAAATAACTTACAAGAAATTTATAAAAGTGACATAGGAAGAGTTCATGTAGAAGCAATTCAAGTTTTTAATCTTGCTCCAAAAAATCCTCCAAGATTATTGATAAATTTTTTAAAATTATTTAGACCTATTGGATATTTTTTAGAATTAATTAATAATTCAAGAAAAGAGTTACAAAATTTAGAAAATAGGAATTCAAATTTACTTCCAACAAAAAAACAAGCTGAACGTATTTTAAAAGAGAAATCTAATAAAAAAGCTTTTATGATTAATCTTTTGCAATCAAGAAAAACAGCCAAATATAAAGATCATTCTATTTCAATTTCTGGAAGAGAAGCTTACTATGAAAAATATGGTAAAACTGCAACTAAATGTGTGTTATTACTTGGAGGAGATGTAACTTATTCTGGAAGAGTTCTTGGTGACACATTAATTGAATATAATGTACCTTTAGATACCACGGGTAACTGGGAAGCTATTGGAATTATTGAATATCCAAAAGCTGTTAAAATGTTAGATCTTGAAAAAATACCTGGCTATTCTAAAGCTTTATTACACAGAGAGGCAGGACTTGAAAAAACTTATAATTTATATGCAACTAAAAACTAAATAAATGAATTTTGAATTAAATGAAGAACATTTAATGATAAGACAAGCGGCAAGAGATTTTGCCCAAAATGAACTTAAAGATGGTGTTATAGATCGTGACTCTAAATGTGAATATCCGAAGATACAAGTCAAAAGAATGGCTGAACTTGGATTTTTAGGAATGACTGTGTCTTCAAAATATGGAGGAGGTGGAATGGATACTATTTCATATGCTCTTGCAGTTGAAGAGATTTCTAATATTGATAATTCCTGTTCTGTAATTTTATCAGCTCACAACTCATTGGCCTGTTGGGGAATTGAAGAGTATGGAACAGAAAAGCAAAAAGAAAAATTTCTTCGACCCTTAGCAACAGGAAAGAAAATAGGAGGTTTTTGTCTTTCAGAACCAGAATCTGGATCTGATGCTACTCAACAAAAAACAACAGCAATTGACAAAGGAGATCATTATGTCTTAAATGGAGTAAAAAATTGGATAACAAATGGATTAAAATCTGATATTTATGTTGTAATTGCTCAAAGTAATTCAGAGCTAGGCCACAGAGGTATTAATGCTTTTGTAGTAGAAAGTAATACAAAAGGAATATCAACTGGACCTAAAGAAGATAAATTAGGTATAAGATCTTCTGACACATGTTCAGTTATTTTTCAAGATGTAATTGTTCCAAAAGAAAATAGACTAGGTCCCGAGGGATTTGGTTTTAAATATGCAATGAAAACTCTTGAGGGAGGCAGAATTGGAATTGCAGCCCAAGCTTTAGGAATAGCTCAAGGAGCTTATGATATGGCGCTTGAATATTCCAAACAAAGGAAAACGTTTGGCAAGCCAATTAGTCAGCATCAAGGTATTGCATTCAAATTAGCAGATATGGCTACTGATATAGAGGCTGCTAGGTTATTAGTTTATAAAAGTGCTTCCAATAAGGACAGGGGTCTTGAGTATGGTTATTCAAGTTCTATGGCAAAGCTATATGCTTCTGAAATGGCAATGAAACATACTGTAGAAGCAGTTCAAATTCATGGAGGAAATGGGTTTGTAAAAGAATACCACGTGGAAAGACTAATGAGAGATGCGAAAATTACTCAAATTTATGAAGGCACTTCAGAAATTCAAAAAATTATAATCTCAAGAAAATTGTTAAAATAATGAAATCAAAAACCAAACAATTTTTAAAAGATACTGGAGCTACAACACCCGTTATATGTGGACCCATGTACCCAGGATCAAATCCTGAACTGATTGCAGCAGTTTCAGAAGCTGGGGGTTTTGGAGTGGTTCAACCTGTTGCACTTACATCATTATATGGACATGATTTCAGGGAAGGTCTAAAACTAATTAAAAAACTTACTGATAAACCATTTGGAGTAAATTTTACAATTTTTGGTGGTGCTAATAAAAAATATCACGATCAAATGAAGGAATGGATGGATATATCCATTGAAGAAGGTATTAAATTTTTTTTAACCTCTTTAGGTAAGCCTCATGAAATTGTAAAAATTGCGAAAAAAAACGGAATAAAAGTTTATCATGACGTACCTAATAAAAAAGTTGCTCTTGCCATGGTAGACTGTGGAGTTGATGGATTAAACTGTATCAATTGGAGAGCTGGAGGACAAACAGGTATTCAATCAGCTGAAAAATTTATAGAAGAATTAGAGGGAATGAAAATTCCTTTGGTTTGTGCTGGTGGAATTGGAAATAGAGAGGACTATGAAAAAGTTTTAGAAATGGGTTATGCAGGTGTTCAACTTGGAACGAGGTTTTTAGCTTCTAAAGAGTGTATTGTTACAGACAGTTATAAAAAAGCAATAGTTGATTCCGAAGAAAAAGACATTGTTTGGACCAATAAAGTTGCTGGAAATAATTCCTCAGTTATAAAAACAAACGATATAATGAGAGGCGGCCTTAGAACAGGGCCAATTATTAATTTTATGCTCAAAAGACCTAAGCTTAAAAAATATGCAAGAATGTATTTAATGAGTAAAGGCTTAAAAAATTACAGTAAAACTGCATTTGATGATAATGTCAAGTTTTGGCAGGCAGGTAAAGGAGTTGGAGGAATTAAGTCAATAGAAAGTTGTGAAGATATCTTAAATGAATATAAAATTTAATGAGACATAAATTTTTTAAATTTTTATTAAGCTTTATTTTTGTAATTATAGCAATAGGCATATGGTTTTCTCAAAATTGGTACAAAATGCCAAAATATATTGGTCAAATTAAAAATCCAACTCAAAAAAATATTCCAATAGAATGGGAAAATGGACCTGAAACCAGAACGAGTTCTAAACCGAACATAATAGTTGTTCTTGTTGATGACCTTGGTTTCAACCAAATTAGTTCTTACAAAGGTGGGATGGCAAATGGCAAGTTTAAAACACCCAATATTGATAAATTAGCAAGTGAGGGTGTACTTTGTACTAATGGATATTCCTCTAGTCCTGTTTGTTCACCATCAAGAGCCTCTCTTTTAACAGGAAGATTTGCAACTAGATTTGGATTTGAGTTTACTCCAACAACTTCATCGATGATGAAAGCTATAAGTATTTTTTCAAAGAAAAATGAAGTTGCTGATGGTATTTATTACAATAATAGAGAAGATGATATTTTAGAAATCGAGGAAATGGGAATCCCGCAATCTGAAAAAACTATTGCAGAAATGCTCAAGCCTGAGGGTTATCACAATATTCATATTGGAAAATGGCATCTAGGCCATTCTAAAGACTTCCTACCAAGATTACATGGATTCGATGAAAGTCTCAGAATGGATCAAGGTTCTTTGTTTTTACCTGAAGATGATGAAAATGTAATAAATGCTAAATTAGATTTTGATCCTATTGATAAAGTTCTTTGGGGAAATCTTCCATACGCTGTTAATTTTAATGAAGGACCCAGAATGAATCCTGATGGGCATTTGACCGATTATTTAACTGATGAAGCAGTAAAAGTAATAGTAAAGAACAAAAACAGACCTTTTTTCTTGTATTTAGCCTATTGGGCTGTTCATAGTCCACTTCAAGCCAAAAAAGAGGATTATGAAAAATTATCTTTTATTGAAAATCATGAGGAAAGGGTTTTAGCTTCAATGGTTATGACTGTAGACAGAGGAGTTGGTAAAATTAGAGATATTCTGAAAAAAAATAAGATTGACGATAATACCATTATCATTTTCACTAGTGATAACGGCGCTCCAGGTTACATTGGATTACCTGACTTAAACAAACCTTACAGAGGATGGAAATTAACTCATTTTGAAGGTGGTGTTCATGTTCCATACATAGTTAGTTACCCTAACAAAATCCCTAAAGGAAAAACATATAATGGAAGAGTTTCAAATTTAGATATATTCTCAACTGTGGCAAATGTAGCAGGTGTCGACTTGAACAGAAATGATCTTAGAGAGATAGAGTTTGATGGAGTTAATTTACTTCCTTATTTGAGTGGAAAAAATGAAGGAGAGCCTGAAAGAATTTTATTTAATAAATCTGGAGATTATTCATTTTTAATAAAAGATGGATGGAAACTACAAGTCGATTTAGTTCAAAATAAAAAATGGTTATATAATTTAAATCAAGATCCGACAGAAAAAATAAATTTAATTGAATCCGATATTGAAAAACTAAATCAACTTGAATTAATATTGAGTAATAAATTATCTGAACAAGTTAAACCAATTTGGCCAAGTTTGCTTGACTGGCCTATTTTTATCGATAAAACTTTGGATGAAAAAGTAAATAATACTGACGAATATATATTTTGGGCTAATTAAAAAAATAAAAACATGATTAAAGAAAAATTTGATTTAAATAATAAAGTGGCTGTAATTACAGGTTCTTCAAAAGGAATTGGTAAGGCAATGG
>CABXBY010000031.1 GCA_902510655.1 uncultured Bacteroidota bacterium
ATCGCTTTCTAAGCTGCCATAGTAGATGTCATCATACACTTCTTCAAATTCAAGAAACTCGCCATTATTAACTAATTTTTTAAAATCTGATTTGGTTTTAAAAAAGTAATCTTTTCCTTCAATTTCACCTTCTCTTTTTTGTCTTGTTGTGGCAGAGGTTGAAAAAGACAGGTTCAATTGATTTTGATTTAACAAGTGTTTAACTAAAGTAGTTTTACCACTTCCTGATGGGGCAGAAAAAATTATACATTTTCCTTTAGACATTACAAAACATTAAGAAGTTGTTCTTTAATTTTTTCTAATTCATTTTTCATTTCAACTACAGCCTGTTGCATTAGTAAATTGTTAGACTTCGATCCAATTGTATTAATTTCTCTTCCAATTTCTTGACTAATAAATGTAAGTTTTTTGCCTTTTTCAATTTGACTTTCATTAATTGTAGTTTTAAAATAAATTAAATGATTTTTTAACCTAACTAATTCTTCGTTGATATCAAGTTTTTCTAAATAATAAATCAATTCTTGTTCGAGCCTGTTTTGGTCAACTTCAATTTTTAAAGACTCTAAATTTTTTGTTAATCTTTTTTTTATTAAACTTATCCTCTCAGGAACCAATTTTTCAACATCAAAAAGTTTATTTTGTATGGTATCCAAATTACTTACAAGATCTAGTTCCATAGAATTTCCCTCTTGAACTCTAAAATCAGTTACTTCTTTTATTGCCTTTTTAACTAATTTTTTAATGCTTTCTAATAATTTTTGATCAAATTCAATTCGATTGTTTTCAATAGAATTTGGAAGAGTAACTGCAATTTTAAGTAACTCTGCCTCATCAATTAAAGTTCCAGTTGTAATTTTTTTTAAATCTTTGACATGGGAATTTATAACATCATGATTTAAATTTGAAGTAAAACTGTTTTCTGAAATTTTAAAATTAATTTTAAAATCAATTTTTCCTCTTTTCAAACCGGTTGTCAAAATTGATCTTATACCGCTCTCAATATTTCTAAACATTGGATTTAGACTATAATTTAGATCTAGAGTTTTGCTGTTTAAAGATTTGATGTCTATTGATATTTTTCCAAATTCTGAATCTTCAGATGCGCTTCCAAAACCAGTCATTGATTGTAACATGTCAGCAAATTTACAAAAAAGTGAAGCTTAGTCTAATTTCCTTAACCATATATTTCTAAAACTTAATGGGATGCAGCAATGATCTTGTAACATTATAGGAGCATTGCTGTGAGCTGAATATTTAGGCTCACCAACATTTGTTGTAGTACCTTTAATTTCAACATGATTTTGAATTAGAACTCCATTATGAAAAACTGTAAAGTAACCGGGTTTATCTAAATTTTTGTTTTTAAATATTGGTGCTGTGAATACTATATCATAAGATTGCCAATCACCGGATTTTTTACTTGTATTTTTTAATGGAATATGTTGCTTATAAACAGATCCTGCCTGGCCATTAACGTAAGTAGGGTTATTATAACTATCTAAAATTTGTATTTCATAGTTTTTTTGAAAAAAAACTCCACTATTTGATCTACTTTGATTATAGTGTTTTTCTAAGTCTTTTGTACCTGTTTTCCATTCAATATGTAATTGAATAGACCCAAATGACTCTTTTGTTTGAATTGAACCCTTTCCGTTCACAACAGTCATTGAACCATCATTATTAATTATCCACTGGGGCTCTTTATTTCCCCATGTAACCCAGTTAGAAAAATCTGTTCCGTCAAATAAAATAATTGCATCACTTGGTGCTTTTGAAAAGTCATATGCTTCAATTTTTTCTGGAACTGGTTCCCAAACTTCAGTAAGTTTACTTTGGGAATGGACAAATGAAATGCACAAAACAAATAAATAAAATAGTTTTGAATTCATGTTATAGAGTTCTAAAATATTCCGCTAAACTTTTGGCTTCATTTTCTGAAAGATTCTGGTTTAACATTAAAATATTATTATATTCTTTTAAAAGAGCAATTGCTGTAGGATCCTCTTTTAACATTTGGTCAGGGTTCAACATTATATTTAAAACCCATTCTACACTTCGTCTTTCGTAAATTCCTGACATAGCAGGGCCAATTAATCTTCTGTTTACATTGTGGCACGCTGTACATTTTGAATTAAAAACTTGCTTGCCTTCTTTCGCTAATTCTAAATTTACTTCGGAGCTAAAACTATAATTTTTTATTGGACCAATTCCTTTGTTATTAAGGTCAATTGGGGTTATGCTATTTGCTTCATCTACTTCTTTTTTTTCTGTTTTAACCCTTTTGTAAATCGATTTTTGTTCAGGTTTTTTTGAATCACCACAACTAGAAATTAAAAGAAAAACAAAAACTAAACCAATTGATTTAAAAATATTCATACTTAAACTTTTAATAAAAATACAAAATCTGTTTTTTATTTTTTTGAAAAATAGATTAAACTACTTTTTACTAAGTTCAATCTCTGCATCATCAACATTTTTTTTAGAATTTCCAATGAAAATTTTACTATTAAATAGTAATACAGGTCTTTTTAAAAAGCTGTAATGAGTTAACAATAATTTTTTAAAATCATTTTCATCTAAAAGATTGATCCTTATGTTTAATTTTTTCAGCATTTGTGCTCTTTTATTAAACAAAGACTCGTAACTATAAGTGATTTTATATAGTTCTTTTAAATCCTTCTCGTTTAAAGGAGTTATTTTAATATCTATTAAATCAATAGTCTTAATTAAAGACCATTGTTTAATAATTCTTTTACAAGTTGAACATGAAGATAGATAGTATAATTTATTCATTTAAAAAATTTCAGTTTGAGATTAGAAGATATATATTTGGATATCTAATTTACTTAAAATGAAGTTTAACACAAAAACTATTCATGGAGGACAAATCGAAGAAAAAGGATATGGTGCAGTTATGCCTCCAATTTATCAAACATCAACTTATTCTCAAAAAACGCCAGGAGATCACAAAGGTTATGAATACAGCAGAACTCATAACCCAACTAGAAGTGCCTTGGAAAACTCATTTTCAAGTATAGAAGGCGGAAAATTTGGTCTTGCGTTTGGTTCTGGGCTGGCTGCAATTGATGCGGTGCTTAAATTATTGAATCCTGGTGACGAGGTGATTTCAACTAACGACTTATATGGTGGCTCTTACAGGCTTTTTACTAAAATTTTTGAAAAGTATGGTCTTGTTTTCCATTTTACCGAAATGCACGATTTGTCTAAAATAGAGAATTTGGTGAATAAAAACACAAAAATGATTTGGGTTGAAACACCTACTAATCCAATGATGAATATTGTGGATATTAAAGGTCTGAGCAATATTTCAAAAAAATTCAATCTTATTTTGGCGGTTGATAATACCTTTGCAACACCATTTTTACAACAGCCTCTTTCTCTTGGAGCTGACATTGTTATGCATTCCGCTACAAAATACTTAGCAGGCCATAGTGATGTAGTGCTGGGAGCGCTTATAGTAAATGACCATAAGCTCTCTGAGCAATTATATTTTATTCAAAATGCGAGTGGAGCAATTTGTGGGCCTATGGACAGTTTTTTAACTCTCAGAGGTATTAAAACATTACATGTTAGAATGCAAAGACATTGTGAAAATGCTAAAAAGATTGCAAATTATTTAAATAATCACGCAGAAATTGAATCAGTTTATTGGCCTGGGTTTAAAGATCATCCAAATCACAATATTGCTAAAAATCAAATGAATGATTATGGAGGAATGATTTCCTTTACTACAAAAGGAAATAGCCTAAGCAAATCTCTTAAAATAGTTGAGTCTCTAAAAATATTCACATTAGCAGAATCGTTGGGTGGGGTTGAAAGTTTAGCTGGACATCCTGCTTCAATGACTCATGCTTCAATTCCAAAAAAAGAAAGAGAAAAATCAGGTGTCGTTGATTCGTTAATTAGACTTAGTGTTGGAATTGAAGATTCAGAAGATTTAATAGAAGATCTGAAACAAGCAATAGGTTGATTTAAACAATAATTATTTGTTTAACTTAGAGAAATAAATCCTTTTTAATATGAAGAAGATTATAGAAAATTTTATTTCTGAAATTGATAAAAAAAACTCTCATGAGCCTGAATTTATGCAAGCTGTAAAGGAGATAGCTGAAACCGTTCTACCATATATAGTATCCAAAGATATTTATCATGGTAAAAATATTTTAATGAGAATGGTTGAGCCTGAAAGGGTTTTAATGTTTAGGGTAAATTGGGTTGATGATAATGGAGAAATTCAGGTAAATAGAGGTTACAGGGTACAAATGAACTCAGCAATTGGGCCCTACAAAGGAGGGTTAAGGTTTCATCCAACTGTTAATCTTAGTATTTTAAAGTTTTTAGCGCTTGAGCAAGTTTTTAAAAATAGTCTTACAACTCTTCCAATGGGCGCAGGGAAAGGAGGATCTGATTTTGATCCAAAAGGAAAAAGTGACGGTGAAGTGATGCGATTTTGTCAAAGCTTTATGACAGAGCTGTACAGATATATAGGCCCAAACACAGACGTTCCAGCAGGTGACATTGGAGTTGGCGGAAGAGAAATAGGGTATATGTTTGGTCAGTATAAAAAATTGAAGAAAGAATTTACTGGTGTTTTAACAGGAAAAGGACTTTCTTGGGGAGGTTCTTTAATAAGACCTGAAGCTACAGGCTATGGTACTGTATATTTTGCAGAAAACATGTTAAATCATGTGTCTAATTCCATAAAAGGAAAAACTGTAGTCATTTCTGGATCTGGAAATGTTGCTCAATATGCTGCAGAAAAATGTATTCAGCTTTCTGCTAAAGTAATTTCTATGTCTGATTCCTCTGGAACTATTTATGATAGCGAGGGAATAGATACTGAAAAATTAAATTTTATTATGGATCTCAAAAATGTAAATAGAGGAAGAATTCATGAATATGTCAAAAAGTATCCAAAAGCTGTGTTTTTTAAAAACAAAACTCCGTGGGAAATAAAATGTGATATAGCGCTTCCTTGTGCAACTCAAAATGAACTTAACGAAGATGATGCTAAAATTTTAATAAAAAATGGATGCATATGTGTTAGTGAAGGTGCTAATATGCCTTGTGAGCCTAATGCAATAAAAATATTTAAGCATAACAAAATTTTATACGCACCTGGAAAAGCTTCAAATGCTGGAGGTGTTGCTGTTTCTGGACTTGAAATGGCACAAAATTCATTAAGATATAGTTGGTCAAGAGAAGAAGTTGATTCAAAATTAAAAGAAATTATGAAAGACATACATAATTCATGTTTGATTCATGGTCAAGAAAAAGATTATGTAAACTATGAAAAAGGGGCAAATATTGCAGGATTCATCAAGGTTGCTGATGCAATGTTAGCCCAAGGAGTAGTTTAATAATGCTTGTTTCAACCGAAGCTATTTCGTTAAATTATATTAAGTATTCTGAAACTAGCATAATTGTTAAATGCTTTACAAAATCCAATGGATTAAAGTCTTATTTATTAAAAGGCATTCGTACTTCTAAAAAAAAAAAAATTAATATTGGTTTCTTTCAACCTCTAACTCAATTAGAATTAGATGCCAATCATAGAAACAATGGAGGTTTGGAAAGCTTAAGATCAGTAAAAATCATAAATCCTTACAAAACGATTCATTTAGATATAATTAAAAACTCCATAGTTATGTTTTTATCTGAAATTCTTTCAAAAAGCATTAAAGAGGAAGAAAAAAACTTAGCTCTATTTAACTTTCTAAAACAATCTATAGTGTGGCTAGATCAGTCTAATAGTTTTAGTAATTTTCACATTCATTTCTTAACTAAACTATTGCCATTTATGGGCATATCGCCAAATTTATCCAATCAAAGTCTTGATGGCTTTAATATGATTGAAGGAATCTTTTGCAAATACGATGGAAGTGAATATTGTCTCAACGGCGAAATTATTTCACATTTTAAAATTTTTTTAGGCACAGAATTTGATGAATCCATTAGAGAAGTTAATACTTCAAAAAAGAGAAAGAAATTAATTGAATTTTTAATTAAATATATGCAAATCCACTTGCCTGATTTTAAAAGGCCTAACTCGCTAAATATTCTTTATGAGCTATTTGGCTAGATATTTTGTTTCATTTTTTCTTTTACTTATTTGTAATATTGGGTATTCTCAAAAAATAGTCATAATTGACAATACGAATAATCTCCCAGTACCTAATGTCACTGTTTTTGGAAAACAAAGTTCAAAGTCATTAATTTCCGATAATAAAGGCATTGTTAGCCTCGAAGGATTTGATAAAAAAGATACTTTAATAATTGGGCATGTTTCATACAAATCAATTGAATTAATAATTAACACCCTCTCAAATAAAACTACTGTTTTTTTAGAGCCTAAAATCTTAGTCTTATCGGAGGTTATTCTTTCTGTTGCTAGAAATAAAGAAAATAGAAAGAAAATTTCCAAACAAGTTTCCTTAATAACTAAAAAAGATTTGGAATTAGACTTGCCTCAAACCTCTGCTGATTTATTAAATTATGCTAGCGGAGTTAGAGTTCAAAAATCTCAAGGTGGAGGCGGAAGCCCAGTAATAAGGGGATTTGAGGCAAATCGAGTTTTACTTGTTGTTGATGGAGTAAGAATGAATAATGCTATTTATCGTTCAGGGCATTTACAAAACTCCATCACTGTAAATCCTAATAGTCTTGAAAGAACAGAAGTTATTTATGGCCCCTCGTCTGTAGGTTATGGGTCTGATGCTTTAGGCGGTGTAGTGCATTTTTACACTAAAACACCAAAAATGAATGATACTAAAAAGTGGGTGGCAAGTGGAATTTCTTCTTATAATTCAAGGCTCAATAATATTATACAAAACTTAGATCTTGAATACAGTTCAAACAAATGGGCTAGTTATACAAATTTTTCTTTTTCAAAATTTGGAGATGTTATAATGGGGGGTAATAGAAAACATGGTTTTGATGAATGGGGCTTAGACTATCATTATTTAGAATCTAATAAATATAATGAAGCAAAAAAAAATAATGAAAATCCTAATATTCAATTAAATACAGCTTATCAACAATATGATTTTATGCAAAAATTTAATTTTTTGTTGTCTGAAAGCTCCAATATGGTAATAAATCTTCAACATTCAAATTCTTCTGATATAAATAGGTTTGATAAATTAAACGAAATTACAAATGGAGATTATAAATATTCTGAATGGTACTATGGTCCTCAGAAAAGAACATTGATTTCAACCCTTTTTAATTTTTCTAAAGCTAAGAGACTAAGCGACAAAAGTAAATTACTAATCGCTTACCAAAAGATAGGAGAGTCTAGGCATTATAGAAAATTTCAAGGCCTTTCTAAAACCAATCAAATAGAAAGCTTAAATGTTTTTTCTGTTAATAATGATTATTTTAAAAGTTTCTCTAATAATTCCTCCCTTGTTTACGGCTACGAATACACTTTCAATAACGTAAACTCTGAAGCTTATTTACAAAATTACAAATCAACAATTTCTGGACTAGCTGAGTCTAATCAGTTTTATAATATCCCAACTAGATATCCAAGCGATGAAGGTCATTATTCAACAGGTGCTATTTATTATGAGTACAGAAAAGATCTTTCCATAAAATCAAATGTTAATTTTGGAATGAGGTTTACCAATACTCGATTAAGAGCAAAGTGGAATGATATCAATATAATTAATGCTAATATCTCCAATGTTCGTTCTCAAAACTCTTCAATAACAAGTAGTTTTGGCTATGTGCTAAGGGCAGAAAATAATTGGAAGATTAGTGCTAATTTTTCTAGTGGCTTTAGGTCTCCAAATATTGATGATATTGGGAAAATTAGAGAGCAAAATGGTATGCTTTCAGTTCCAAATTCTAAACTAAAGCCAGAATACGCTTACAACTCTGAAATAGGGCTTTCTAAATCATCACTAAATAAACAAAATACATTTTCTATAAATGCATATTACACCCACATTTCTAAGCATATTACTAGAGATTACTTTGAAATAAAAAACGATACATCGACAAGCGATCCATCTACCATAGTATTTAACTCAGAAGAAGTAATCACAATGGCTAATGTTAATAAAGGAAATGCATTTATATACGGAACTACATTAGACATAAAACTAAGTTCGCCAAATTTATGGACGCTTAAAGGTAATTTAACTTATACTAACGGAGGAAGTGTTAATAGTCACCATCCGTTGCCTTCAATTTCTCCTTTATTTGGACATTTAAGTCTAAGATATTTAGTTACTAAATCAAGTGAACTTGAACTTTCTTACAGGTTTTCTAATTCTAAAAACCCGGAAAAATACAGTATTGGAGGGGAAGACGGGCTTGAAGAAACTCCTTTAGTTTTTGATGGAATTGATTTCTCATACAGTGGAATGCCATCATGGAATGTAGTTAAATTTTCTTACTCTTATGAATTTTCAAATAAATTTAAAACATTACTTGTTTTGGATAATATTTTTGACATTCATTATAGAGAATTTGCTTCTGGAATATCAGCTCCTGGCAGAAACTTAAATTTAGTTTTAAGTTATAAGTTTTAAGTTCCACAAATTTCATCTAAAATAGTTACTTTCGCTTTTAGTAAATTTCGATTTATTCACAATGGCATTTAAAGAATACAAAGGTTTAAATTTATCTCAAGTTGCTGATGAAGTTCTAGCAGAGTGGGAGAAAAATCGCTCTTTTGAAAAAAGTATTAGTTTAAGAAAAAACGCTTCTAAGTTTGTTTTTTACGAGGGACCACCATCGGCTAATGGCATGCCGGGGATACATCATGTCATGGCTAGAAGTATTAAAGATATTTTTTGTCGATACAAAACCTTGAAAGGGTTTCAGGTTGATAGAAAAGCAGGATGGGACACACATGGGCTTCCTATTGAACTTAGTGTTGAAAAGGATTTAGGAATTACAAAAGAAGATATCGGTGCTAAAATTTCTGTTGAAGATTACAATAAAGCTTGTAAAAAAGCTGTAATGAAATATACGGATGTATGGAACGATTTAACAAAAAAAATGGGATACTGGGTAGACATGAGCAACCCTTATGTTACTTATAAGTCTAAATATATTGAATCTGTTTGGTGGCTTTTAAAAGAGCTTTTTGATAAAAATTTAATTTATAAAGGCTACACTATACAGCCATACTCGCCAAAAGCAGGAACGGGTTTAAGTTCACACGAACTAAACCAACCTGGCACTTATCAGGATGTAAGTGACACCACAGTTACAGCACAATTTAAAGCTTTAAACAATTCTCTTCCATCGCCGCTGTCAAATTATAAAGATTTATATTTTTTAGCCTGGACGACTACACCTTGGACACTTCCTTCAAATACAGCTCTTACTGTTGGTGCAAAAATAAAATATAGTGTAGTCTCTACTTTCAATCAGTACACACATGAATCTACTAATGTTGTTTTAGCAAGTGATCTTATTTCAAAAGTGTTCAGTGGAAATTATTTACAAGTTAGCTCAAATAGCGACCTTAAATATGACTCTAAAATCGACAAGAAGATTCCTTATTTAGTTAATGAATCAATAAATGGACGTGAATTAGTTGGAATAAAATATTCTCAGCTTTGGGAAGATGCTCCACTACCTTACAAAAATGCTGAAAATGCTTTTAGAATTATTGAAGGTGATTTTGTAACAACAGAGGATGGTACTGGAATAGTTCATACCGCTCCTACTTTTGGCGCAGATGATGCAAAAGTTGCTAAAATGGCTTCTCCTGAAATACCTGCATTATTAATTCTTGATGAAAACAAACAACCTGTTCCTTTGGTTGATTTACAAGGAAAATTTAGAAAAGAACTTGGTTTTTTGGGAGAAAAGTTTGTTAAAAACGAATATTATGAGGAAGGAAATGTTCCAGAAAAATCTGTAGATGTTGAAATCGCTATTAAATTAAAAGAGCAAAACAAAGCTTTTAAAGTTGAAAAATATGTTCACAGTTATCCTAACTGTTGGAGAACTGATAAGCCTATATTATACTACCCTTTAGACTCTTGGTTTATAAAAGTAACAGACAAAAAAGAGGATTTGGTTGAGCTTAATAAATCCATAAACTGGAAGCCTAAATCTACAGGTGAAGGTAGATTTGGAAACTGGCTTGCAAACGCAAATGATTGGAATTTATCAAGGTCTAGATATTGGGGGATTCCATTACCTATATGGAGAACAAGTGACTCTAAAGAAATTTTAGTTATTGGTTCAATGAAAGATCTAAAAACGGAAATTAAAAAATCTATTTCCAAGGGTTTTATGAAAAATGATCCATTTAAAAACTTCGATACTCATGACATGAGTAATGATAATTATGATAAGATTGATTTACATAAAAATGTAGTTGACCAAATCATTCTTTGTTCTGTAAAAGGCGAAAAAATGTATCGCGAACCTGATTTAATTGACGTGTGGTTTGACTCAGGATCTATGCCTTATGCTCAATGGCATTATCCATTTGAAAACAAAAACAAAATTGATAATAATGAAGCTTTTCCTGCTGATTATATTGCTGAAGGAGTTGATCAAACAAGAGGATGGTTCTACACTCTTCACGCTATTGCTACAACAGTTTTTAAGTCTATCGCTTATAAAAATGTGATTTCTAATGGTCTTGTTCTTGATAAAAATGGTCAAAAAATGTCGAAACGACTTGGAAATGCTGTTGATCCATTTAAAACTATTTCTAAATTTGGCCCAGATGCAACAAGGTGGTATATGATTAGTAATGCTAATCCTTGGGACAATTTAAAATTTGATTTAGACGGAATTGAAGAGTGTAAACGTAAGTTCTTTGGAACTCTTTATAATGTTTATTCCTTTTTTGCTTTATATGCTAATATTGATAATTTCAAATACAGCGAGAGTGAGATTAATATATCCGATAGACCTGAACTTGATAAATGGATTTTATCTGAACTAAATTCTTTAATAGCTGAAGTTGACGATCATTACGATAATTACGAGCCAACAAAAGCTGCAAGGGCTATTTCAAACTTCGTACAATTATATTTAAGTAATTGGTATGTTAGGCTTTCCAGAAGAAGGTTTTGGAAAGGATCATATGGTCATGATAAAATCAGCGCTTATCAAACGCTTTATAAATGTTTAACTGTAGTTTCTAAATTATCCTCTCCAATCGCTCCGTTTTTTATGGATAGATTATATAAAGATTTAGTTAACAACACTTCTAAAAATCCTTTGGACTCCGTTCATCATGATGACTTTCCTGTTTCAAACTCTGAAGAAATTTATCCTGATTTACAACAAAAAATAAGAAATGCTCAGACAATATGTTCTTTAGTTTTATCTCTTAGAAAAAAAGAAAAAATAAAAGTTCGTCAACCTCTTTCAAAAATCATGATCCCTTTTTCAAGTGAGAACGAAAAAAAAGAAATACTTGAAATTTCAGAACTTATTAAATCTGAAGTAAATGTTAAAGAAGTGGAGCTTATAAGCAACTCCTCTGGGATATTAATTAAAAAAGTTAGGCCTAATTTTAAATCTCTTGGGCCTAAACTTGGCAAAAAACTGTCTGCTGTAATAGCTGAAATTAAAACACTAGACGATTCTGAAATTCAAAAAATAGAAGCAAATCAGTCTATTTCTATCACTATAGATTCAGAAGAAATAATTTTAGAACCAAGTGATTTAGAAATAATTTCTGAAGATATTGAAGGATGGCTAGTAGCTTCCGAAAATGGTGTTACAGTAGCTCTTGATATACAATTAAATGACACATTAATTAACGAAGGAATCTGTAGAGAGCTGGTAAATCGAATTCAAACTTTAAGAAAAGAGAGTGGATTGCTGGTAACAGATAAAATTAATTTAAAAATTAAAAAGGATATTATCCTTGAAAAAGCTATTTTTGAAAACCAAAATTATATATTAACTGAGACATTGGCAGAAAATTTAATAGTTTTAGATGATTTTGAGGATGGAGTAGAACTTAAATTTGATAACATTGATTCTAAATTATATTTAACAAAAATTGATTAGTTATGGCAATTACTAGATACTTAGATAAAGACTTAAAACATTTTAAATCTTTAATTGAAGAGAAAATTGAAAAAGCACAAAAAGATTTAGCATTAATCAAAAGTGCTTACATGAATGACGGAAACAATGGTACTGAAGACACCTCTCCTACCTTTAAAGCTTTTGAAGAAGGTTCTCAAACTATGTCTAAAGAAGCTAATACTGCCCTTGCTATTAGACAGGAGAAATTCATAAGAGATTTAAAAAGTGCTCTTATAAGAATAGAAAACAAAACTTATGGAGTTTGTAGAGTAACTGGAAAGTTAATTAACAAAAAAAGACTTGAACTTGTCCCACATGCAACATTAAGCATTGAGGCCAAAAATCTTCAAAAATAAATTTAGCTTTTACTTGATTAAGTCTTATGAGCTTAAAGAAATCATTACTTATTGTTTTTTTAATTTTAATTATTGATCAAGTCTCAAAGGTTTATATTAAATTAAATTTCCCCTTAACTCTTTACGGTCAATTGCCTTTGTTTGATTTAGGGTGGTTCAAATTGTTGTTTATTGAGAATAAAGGGATGGCTTGGGGGGCCACAATCAATGATTTTTTGCCCTTTATATCTGAAAGAAGTGGAAAATTATTTTTAACCTTGTTTAGAATTGTAGCTGTTACTTTTATTTCTTATTGGCTTTATGACAGTATTAAAAAAAATGCAGGTAAATTATTGATAATAAGCCTTTCTATGATTTTAGCTGGAGCAATTGGCAATATAATTGATTCTGTTTTTTACGGATACTTATTTACAGAAAGCTACTATAACGTAGCGCAATTTAACCCAGGATATGGCTATGAATCTGTTTTTCACGGTCATGTTGTTGATATGCTTCAATTTCCAATGCTTACTTGGGAATGGCCAATGTGGCTTCCTTATGTAGGTGGAGAAAGTTTTACTTTTTTCGAACCTGTTTTTAATATTGCTGACAGTTCCATTTCAGTTGGAGTTGGTATGATGCTGTTATTTAATAAAAAAATGTTCCCTCAAAATTCATAAATTTTATTAGGAGTCAAGCAAAAATTCATTTTAATATCTGTTTTATTGATGTCTTGTATTTTTTTTATGGGCTCAAAATAAGATAAGCCAATTTTGATTGTGTTCTCGTGACATTTTTTTAGAAATCTGTCATAATAACCTCCTCCATATCCAACCCTATGTCCGTGAGTGTCGAAACATAATAGAGGAAGAAATACAACCTCAATTTGACTTTCATCAATCTGAATTCCTGATTGAGGCTCTGCAATTCCAAAATTATTTTCTTTTAATAAAGTTGCGTCAGTCAAAAGAAAATTTAAAAAAGATTTATTTTCTAAATTTAATTTAGGGAGAATAACATTCTTGTCTTTTCCTT
>CABXBY010000032.1 GCA_902510655.1 uncultured Bacteroidota bacterium
CAGGCTTATATTTTCTTAAAATTTTAATTATTTCTAACTGATGAAACTCATCATTTTTAAAGAAACCATCTCTAAAATTTAAATTTTCTCTGATTTCTACACCAAGTATTTTTGAAGCATTATTAGATTCAAGATCTCTTGTTTTAACATTTCCTCTTGTTCCTAACTCTCCTCTTGTTAGATCAATAATTCCTACTTTCTTTCCATTATGAATTTCTTTGGCTATTGTGCCACCACATCCAAGCTCTACATCATCAGGATGAGCGCCAAAAGCAAGAATATCTAGTTTAATATCTTTCATATTTTTTCAAAAGCCTGATTCAGGTCAGCAATAATATCTTCATAATCTTCAATTCCTACAGAAAATCTCAAAAGACCATCAAAAATACCTAAATTTTCTCTTTCTGCTTTTGAAATTTTTGAGTGAGAAGTTAAAGAAGGAGAACATAGTGTAGATTCTACTCCGCCTAAACTCATTGCAGATTTAACTAGTTTTAATTTTCTAGTAAATAATATTGCAGTATTTAAGTCAGTTAATTCAAAGGATAGCATTCCACCAAAGCCACTCATTTGTTTCTTAGAAAGTTCATGATCAGGATGAGATTTTAAACCAGGGTAAAAAACTGATTTAACCTTGTTAACTGTGGAAAGATATTCTGCAATACGAATAGCATTTTGATTTTGTTTATTAACTCTAAGAGATAATGTTTTTATACTTCTCTCCAAAAGCCAAACTGTATATTCACTTAAATTTCCTCCATAATTGATTGAAGATTCAACTATCTTATTAATATTTGCTTTACTTGATGCTAAAGCACCTGCTAATATATCGCTATGTCCACCAAGATATTTTGTTGCACTATGGAGAACTATATCAATTCCAAAATCTGCTGGATTTTGATTAATTGGACTAGAAAATGTATTATCAATTATAGAAATTAGATTATGTTTACTTGAAAGATTTGAAATAGCTTTTAAATCAATAACTTTTAGAAGAGGATTACTTGGAGATTCAACAAAAATTATTTTAGTATTATCTTTAATTTGGTCCCTATAATCATCAACAAAAAAACTATCTACTAGACTGTATTCTATATTAAACTTTTTAAATTCTTTTATGACTAAGTTTAATGTTCCTCCGTAAATTGAAGATTGAAATATAACATGGTCACCAGATTTTATAAAACTAAATAAAGAAGTATAAATTGCTGCTATTCCAGAGCTAAACAGCAAAGCTGAATCACAATTTTCAAGGTCAGCTATTTTTTTTGATAAAGCTATTTGATTTGGTGTGTTAAAGTATCTTGGATATTTATCGTCCTCTACATCAATAAAATCATATGCAGTTGAAGGGAAAAGTGGAGAGGTTGCACCTTTGAAGCGATCATCAATTAAATCTCCTGAATGAACACATTTGGTACTTACTCCATTTTTATTTTTCATTTAATTAAGTTTTAATCCACTGGATAACAGATGGATCATCTGGCTTTGTCCTTGGTGAAATTATTTTTTCAAGGTAACCATTTTCATTAATTAAATATTTTTGAAAGTTCCATTTAACTGATGAATCTTTATAACCATTTTTGTTTTTACTAGTTAAAAATTTATATAATGGATGCATATCAGAGCCTTTAACAGAAATTTTTTCCATCATTGGAAATGATACTCCGTAATTTTTTAAACAAAATGCTGCAATTTCATCGTTACTTCCTGGCTCTTGCCATAAAAAATTATTTGCAGGGAAACCTATAATTACAAAATTATCTGATTTATATTCTTTATACATTTTTTCAAGTATTTCATATTGATATGTTAAACCACACTTAGAAGCTGTATTAACTACCATAACTTTTTTCCCCTTTAAGCTAGACATGCTAAAAGTATCTCCATTTAAATCAGTTAGTTTAAATTGATGAATACTTTCTTTCAAAGGGTTAGCTGAAGGTTCTTGAGCGTTACAAGAAAAAGTAAAAAATCCCATAAATAAAAATATTAATTTTTTCATATTTATTAATTTGCAAAACTCATGCCATAATGATGTTATACAATTTCTGCAGATAGCCCAGCTTGTAATAATTTAGTACACATTGGTTTTAAATCAGAGTAACATCCAGATTTAACACTACATTTACCTTTATAATGTACAATCAAAGAACATTGTTCAGCTTGTTCCAAAGTATGATCACAAACACTTATCAGGGTATTAATAACATGATCGAATGTATTCACATCATCATTGTAAAGAATGATTTCATTTTCATGCATTAAATCAGTCTCAGAAAGATGTTTTTCAGAAATTTTTTCTTTTGTTCCCAAACTCTCTCCAATTTACAAAATAAATAACTTAACTATTAGCCTTTATTATTTCTGTAAAATCGCTTGCATTTAAAGCTGCTCCACCAATAAGACCACCATCTACATCATTTTTACTAAAAATTTCAACTGCGTTTGATGGTTTTACACTTCCTCCGTACAATATAGAAACATTATTAGCTATATCATTATTAAACTTTTCTGATATATGATTTCTAACAAATTCATGTATCTCCTGGGCCTGGTCCGCTGATGCTGTTTCTCCTGTTCCAATAGCCCAAACTGGTTCGTAAGCTAAAACAAGTTTATTCCAAGACTTTGAATCCAATTTCATGACCGTGTTGTCTAACTGACTTTTAACAACTTGAAAATGAGAATTAGATTTCCTGTCTTTTAATTCTTCACCAAAACAAAATATTACATTCATATTGAACTCTAATGCTATATTAATTTTTTTTAAAAGCAATTCATCATCTTCGTAATAGTATGCTCTTCGTTCAGAATGGCCAATTAATGTAGAATCAACTCCAATACTTTTTAACATGTCTATTGAAACCTCACCTGTAAAGGCTCCAGATTTATTATCATTAATATTTTGAGCTACAACCTCTATATTAACGTCTTTTAATTGATCAACTGCAGTTTTTAAAAATGGAAAAGATGGAGCAATCATAACTTTCACATCAGTTCTGCCTACATTTTGTTTTAGATTATTAATTAAATTAATTGTTTCATTTAAACTATTATTCATTTTCCAGTTTCCAGCTACTATTTTTTTTCTCATTATTTTATATTAAAAATTATTTTTTGTTCTTGGGTCTAGCCAAGTATAAATTATATCAACAAAGATATTGATCATTATGAATATTATAGAAATTGTAAGAACAGAACCAATTAAAACAGGAACATCTAATTTATTTAAAGCATCAACAATTTCTTTACCTAAGCCATTCCATCCAAATATATATTCGACAAAAACAGAACCGGCTAACATACTTGCAAACCATCCTGATAATGCAGTAATAACAGGGTTTAATGAATTTTTAATAGCATGGTTTTTTATAACATTAAATCTTGATAGTCCTTTAGCATATGCTGTTTTAATGTAATTTTTGGAAAGCACTTTTAACAATGAATTTCTCATCATTTGAGAAATTACAGCAATTGGTCTAATTCCTAAGACTAAAGAGGGAAGTATAAGGTTTTTTAACTGTAATTTCATTTGCTCACCATAATCATCTAATTCGTACAAGCTTCCTGTCATATTTAGTCCGGTAAATTCATTTAAAACAAATCCAAAAAACCAAGCAAATACTATTGCACTAAAAAAAGAAGGTACACTCATTCCTAGTGTACTAAATAGTTGAATTGAATAATCAATCCAAGTATTTTTATTTAAAGCTGATATAATACCTAAGAACAAACCAAAGAACACTGCAATTAAAATTGAAGCAAAGGCTAAAACAAATGTATTTGGTAATGTGTTTTTAATTACTTCTATTACGGAAACTCCATTTTTTTGATAAGAATCTCTTAAGTAAGGTGTTTTTACAACAATAAATGAATTTTTGTTTTGAATAATTTTTAAGTAATTGTACTTATTTTCTTTTAAAAAAGAAATATTTTCTGGATTCTTTGAATGATATGAAATTAACGATAAATCATTTAAATAATATAAATACTGAGTAAAAACAGGCTTATCAAATCCATATTTTTTTTTCAAAACAATTAATTGTTCTGAACTTTCGTTCTGACCAAGCATCATTTGAGCAGGATCACCAGGAAGAATATTGAATAAAAAAAAGATTACAGTGACTACTCCAAAAAGGGTAATTAATATGTTACCTAATTTTTTCCAAAACCAAAACATAATTATTTAATTGCTTTGTAAATGAATTAGAGCAAAAACAGAGTAATTTATCATGTCTTGATAATTCGCATCTATTCCTTCGCTTACAAGAGTTTTTCCATTATTATCTTCAATTTGCTTAATTCTCAATATTTTTTGAATAATTAAGTCTGTAAGTGAACTTACTCTCATTTCTCTCCAAGCCTCTCCATAGTCATGATTCTTATTTTCCATTAAGCTTTTGGTTTCTGAAAAATTAAAATCATAAAGTTCAAGAGCTTGTTCTAAACTTAGATCTGGTGACTCTACAACTCCTTTTTCAATTTGAATTAAAGACATTATGGAATAATTAATAATCCCAATAAACTCTGAAAACTCACCCTCATCAACTTTTCTTTCTTTATTAGTTTGAAGCCCTCTAATTCTTTGAGCTTTTATAAAAATCTGATCTGTTAAAGATGTTAATCTAAGTATCCTCCACGCACTTCCGTAATCTGTCATTTTTTTCTTAAAAAGATCTCTACAGATTGAGGATATTTGATCGTATTGAATTGAAGTATTTGTAGCCAATTATTTTTTTGTATAAATTTCGTTGAAAAAATTGAATTAGGTAGATTACTTTTGTAAAAAGTTATTAAAAATCATGATTTTAAATATTAAAGGAGATATTTTAGACTTATCAAGTCCTAAAATAATGGGTATTTTAAATGTTACTCCAGATTCATTTTACGATGGAGGAGTTTTTTCAAATGAAAAAAAAATATTACATCAGGTTGAAAAAATGATTTTAGATGGTGCAGATATTATTGATGTTGGAGGCTACAGCTCAAAACCAGGTGCAGAAACAATACCATTAAAAGAAGAAGAAAAAAGAGTAATTCCAATTATAAAACTTATTAATAAAACATTCGATAAAACTGTTATTTCGGTAGATACTTTTAGAAGTGAAATTGCTGAGAAATCATTAAGTGAGGGAGCTTCAATAATAAATGATATTTCAGGTGGGGATTTAGATAAAAACATTTATCAAATAGCAAACAAATATAGAGCGCCATACATAATGATGCATATGAAGGGGGTCCCTTCAAACATGCAACACAATCCAAAATATGAAAATATTAATTATGAAATCATAAAAAATCTCTCACTTAAAATAGATTCAGCAGAAAAAAAAGGAATTAGTGATATTATAATAGATCCAGGTTTTGGATTTGGTAAAACAATTCAACATAATTATCAAATATTAAATAACATAAAACTTTATACCGTTTTAAAGAAGCCAATATTAGTTGGTGTTTCCAGAAAATCAATGATTTATAAGCTTTTAGAATCAGATCCGTCAGAGGCCTTGAATGGAACAACTAGCTTAAATACAATAGCATTAATTAATGGAGCTAACATTTTAAGGGTTCATGATGTTAAAGAGGCAAAAGAAGTAATTAAGCTTTATAGTTTTTTAAAAGAAAACGTTTAAAACAATTTTAACTAATTTTGTAAAGATTTGGAAGATATATTAAATATAACTCATAACTATATAATACCATTTGTTGATATTATTTTAGTTGGAATAATGCTTTATTATGCATATAAATTAGTAAAAGGAACTGCTGCAATTAATATTTTTTTAGGATTTGTTATAATTTATATTATTTGGTGGTTAACCGAACTAGTTAATATGCCTATTTTAAGTAATATCCTAGGTGGGTTCATCAGTGTTGGAGTAATTGCTCTTATTGTAGTTTTTCAACAAGAAATAAGAAAATTTCTTCTTTTACTTGGATCTTCCAACATCACAAACAATAAGAATATTTTAAGAAAATTTAATTTGTTCTTTAAAATTTCTAGTGAACAAACTGGAATGGATATAGATGAGTTCATAAAGGCATGTGAAAATTTAAAAGGGAATAAAACAGGAGCTCTTTTTGTAATAGAGAGAAACAACAGTCTAGATTTTATAAGAACTACTGGAGATGAATTAAATGCAACTATCTCAAGTCCGATAATAGAAAGTATATTTTACAAAAACAGTCCATTACATGACGGCGCTGTGATAATCGAAGGTAATTATATAACCGGATCTAGAGTTATTCTCCCTGTAACTGAAAGTCAAAGTATTAATTCTAGACTTGGTTTAAGACATAGAGCAGCAATTGGAATTACGGAAAAAACTGATGCTTTGGCAATAGTAATATCTGAAGAAAATGGTAAACTATCTTTAATTAAAAACGGTGAATTAATAGCTATTAAAAATAGTGAGATTTTAAAATCTAACCTTGAAATTGAGCTTCAGTAATTTTTTCCTTTTGAAATTGAATTTCATATAAGTCTTTATAATAACCATTTTTTTTATTCACCAATTCTTTATGTGTTCCTTGCTCAACCAATTTTCCTTGATTCATAACAAAAATCTTGTCTGAATTTAAAATTGTTGACAGTCTATGAGCAATTATTATTGATGTTTTATTTTCAGTAATTTTTTTAGTAGCATTTTGGATTAATTCTTCAGAATTTGAATCAATACTAGAAGTTGCTTCATCTAGTATTAAAATCGACGGGTTTTTAATGTAGGCTCTTAAAAAAGCTATTAATTGTCTTTGTCCCTGAGATAACATTACTCCTCGTTCTTTAACATTATAGTTATAACCATTAGGAAGAGACATAATAAAATCATGTATTCCAATTTTTTTTGCAGCATTTATAACACTGTCAAAAGAAATTGAGGAATCCCAAAGTGTAATATTATTAAGAATAGTATCTGCAAAAAGAAAAACGTCTTGTAAAACCAAGGCTATACGACTCCTGAGTGACTGTAATTTATAGTCTTTTATGTTATGGTTCCCTATAAATACCGAACCATCCTGAACATCATAAAATCTAGATATTAAATTAACAATTGTTGTTTTGCCAGAACCAGTTGAACCAACAATTGCAATTTTTTCACCATTATTAATTTTAAAAGAAAGATTTTTAATAACATTTTCATTTTCAATGTATGAGAAACTAGCGTTATTAAATACTATTTTCCCATCAATTAAGTCCTTATTTTTAATTCCCTTATCAAGAATATTACTAGTAGTATCAATAATTTTAAAAATTCTATTGGCAGCAACCATACCCATTTGTAATGTATTGAACTTATCAGCAATTTGACGTAATGGTCTAAATAGCATCTGAGAAAGTTGAATAAATAAAAATATAGTTCCTAATGTAATAGAAGAGTTTTCTAAAACAGCATTTAAACCACCAAACCATACAATTAAACCTATTGTTATTGATGTTGAAAGTTCTGCAATTGGGAAAAAGATTGAATTATACCAAACTGTTTTTAACCAAGCTTTTTTATGTTTTTCATTAATTTGAATAAAATTATCATATTCAATTTTCTCCCTATTGAACATTTGAACGATTTTCATCCCAGTAATTCTCTCTTGAACAAAGGAATTTAAATTAGCAACTTCAGATCTAACCTCGTTAAAAGCAATTTTCATTGACTTTTGAAACTTTCTGGTAGCAAATAGAATGAAAGGTAAAATAATAAAAATAGTAAGTGACAGCTTCCAACTTAAGATAAGCATAACTATCATTACTAATGACATTTGCATTAGATCAGCCGCTATCATAAAAAGACCTTGGCTAAAAATACTTGCAATAGTTTCCATGTCATTTACAGCTCTTGTTACTAATCGACCTACTGAAGACTTATCAAAATATGACATTTTAAAATCTAGTATATGTTTAAACAACTGAACTCTAATATCATAAATAACTTTTTGTCCAAGTAAATTAGCATAAAAACTAAATAAAAACATAAAAAGTACAGTGAGAATTAGATTAAAAAGCATAAAGATTATTAAATAAATAAAATCTTGATACTTACCTAATGCTAAATAATCATCTACAGCCACTTTGATTAGGTAGGGAGTTAGTGTTGAAAAAACAGAAATTAATACAGCTGAAATAGCTACAAAAACAAATACAATTCTATAAACTAGAACATAGTCTAATAGTCTATTAAAAAGTTTGACATCAAGAAGGTTAGAGTTTCTACTCATCAAATAATATGTTTTTTGGATAAATAATATTTGTTAAGCTTAAACCATGTGCTGGGACTGAATAACCTGCATCCTCTCTGTTTTTACTCAAAATTACGGTTTCAAGGTGAGAAATATCATACTTGCCCTCCCCTATTTCTATAAGTGTGCCAACAATAGCTCTTACCATATTTCTTAAAAAACGATTAGCCGAGATTTCAAAAACCCAATGATTTTCCTTAAAACTCCATTTTACATCAGTAATATTACAATCAAAAGTATATACATCAGTATTAGATTTTGAAAAAGACTTAAAGTTTTTATAATTATAAAGCTTCAAGGCTGCTAAATTCATTTTATGAAAATCTATATCCTTTCTTAAATAGTAAGAACTTTTTAAAAGAAATGGGTTTTTAAACGTATTAATTTTATATTGATAAGTTCTACTTAAAGCATCGAATCTAGCATGAAAATCATCTTTAACTTTATAAATTCTGTTAATAGAAATATCTTTTGGTAAAAAAGAGTTCAATTTATAAATGAAATTTGATTTGTCATTTATTATTTGGTCAAAATCAAAGTGTGCGCAAAAGTATGAGGAGTGAACACCAGCATCTGTTCTACCTGCACCAACGATATTAATTTTTTTATTTAAAATAGTAGATAAGCACTTTTCAATTGTTTCTTGAACAGAAACAGAATTGGGTTGTATTTGCCAACCATGATAATTGGCTCCATTAAAAGATAATTCTAATAAATATCGCAAGAGAAATACTACTTTTGTTTATTAAACCAAATATACTTTTTTAAAAAAGTCAAAAAAATTTTTAATTGAAAAAAATTCTATTATTATCGGATACCCATAGTTTTATTGATGATAATATCAAAAAATATGCGAAAAAAGTTGATGAAATATGGCATGCCGGTGATATAGGTAATATTAAAGTTTATGATGAGTTAAAAAAAATCACAAAAACAAGAGCTGTTTATGGAAATATTGACGACCATATTATAAGATCTTCAATCAAAGAGATAAGTACTTTTATGTGTGAAAAAGTAAAGGTTTGTATGATTCATATAGCTGGTAAGTTTCCATACTATAATAAAAAAAGTAAATCTTTAATAAAAAAAGAAAACCCTAAAATATTCATATGTGGACACTCTCACATTCTAAAAATTGAATTTGATAAAATTAATAATGTATTATGCCTAAATCCTGGCGCTGCAGGCAGACATGGTTTTCATAAAAAAAGAACTATGATAAGGTTTGAAATTAATGAAGAGAAAATTGAAAATATGGAAGTAATTGAACTTGGAAATCGATCAGAGCTACCTCAATCTATTTGATGAACTAATTATAGCCTGATCTTTTTTTATTGAACGAATGGACATAAAAATTAAGAAAAAAGAAATTAAAAAATATATAAGCCCAGGATCTTTAATTGAAATCTCTAAAGATCTTTCGTCAAACAAATTTATTAATCCAAATATCAGAGCTAAAAATAAAAATCTCAATATGTTTATTTGAGAGGATGGTTTTTTAAATAAAAAAATATTAATCAAAATTATGATTGCTGAGATTTCAGCGAAAAAATAATCTGTTACGTATGGCCTAAAATAACCAAAATAAGAGTCAGACAGTGATGATGCTGGATCAGAATCTAAACTAATTACAATAATGATATTTGACAAAAATATTAAAAACATATATAATGATTGAATTCTTTGTATCATAACTTATTTTATTTTTAAAACATAAAATTATGTATTTAAATTGATTTAATAAATAATTGTATATTTACATTGATTATTATAATCATTCCCACAATTACATATAACGAATTACATTCTTCAACATATTATCATAAACTTAAACAACAAAAATGTTTGAAATATCCGTATTAAAAGAAAAAAAAATTGCTGAATTACATGAGATTGCATCTAAACTCGGTATTAGTAAGATTACTGGTTTAAAAAAAATGGATTTAGCCTACAAGATAATTGATCATTATGCAGCTAATCCTAGTTCTGATAAAGAAAAAAATACACAAGAGAAAAGTATTTCTAATGAGAAAAAAGTTTCAAAAAAAGAAACTTTAAAAGAGGATGTTAAACCAAATAATGAAGTTTCTAAAGAACCTTCCCACAAAAAAGATAAACCTCTTCATAAACCAAATAACTTTGTCAGAAAAGAAAGAAATCACAATAAAGACAACCGAAACAGGTATAAAGAACCTGACTTTGAATTTGATGGAATAATAGAAAGTGAAGGTGTTTTAGACATAATGCAAGAGGGATATGGATTTTTAAGATCATCCGATTATAACTATTTAACATCTCCTGATGATATCTATGTTTCTCAATCTCAAGTAAGATTATTTGGATTAAAAACTGGAGATACAGTTTTAGGACATGTTAGACCACCTAAAGAAGGTGAAAAATATTTCCCTTTAATTAAAGTTTCACTAATCAACGGATTAAGTCCTAATATTGTTAGAGACAGAGTTTCATTTGAACATTTAACTCCTCTATTTCCAGATGAAAAATTTAATATTGCCGATAAAAGCAGTACAATTTCAACTCGTATAATGGATTTGTTTTCACCTATTGGAAAAGGACAAAGAGGCATGATAGTTTCTCAGCCAAAAACGGGAAAAACAATGTTGTTAAAAGATGTTGCTAATGCGATCGCAGCTAACCATCCTGAAGTTTACCAAATTATTCTACTAATTGACGAAAGACCCGAAGAAGTAACTGATATGCAAAGAAATGTCAAAGGTGAAGTAGTAGCTTCTACTTTTGATGAGCCTGCAGACAGGCACGTAAAAGTGGCTAATATTGTTTTAGAAAAAGCTAAAAGATTGGTCGAATGCGGTCATGACGTAGTCATTCTTTTAGATTCAATAACTAGGCTAGCTAGAGCATATAATACTGTTCAACCTGCATCTGGTAAAATCCTTAGTGGTGGTGTTGACGCTAATGCTCTTCACAAACCTAAAAGATTTTTTGGAGCTGCTAGAAATATTGAAGGAGGAGGTTCTCTTTCAATTATAGCTACTGCATTAACTGAAACTGGTTCAAAGATGGATGAAGTAATTTTTGAAGAATTTAAAGGAACTGGTAACATGGAGTTACAATTAGATAGAAGAATTTCTAACAGAAGAATATTCCCTGCAATTGACTTAGTTTCATCTGGAACTAGACGTGACGATTTATTATTAGATGAAAATACTATTCAAAGAATGTGGATAATGAGGAAATATCTAGCAGATATGAATCCAGTTGAAGCAATGGAGTTTATTAATGATAGAATAAAAAGATCTCTTAACAATGAAGAGTTTCTTATTTCTATGAATTCTTAATTATAAAAAATTATAATGAAGAAACTTGCTTTGTAAGCTTAGATTTAAGATTTGCAGCCTTATTAGCATGAATAATGTTATTCTTAACTAATTTATCAAGCATTGAAACAACAGATGGTAAAAGTTTCTTAGCTTCTTTTTTAGCACTTAAATCTTTAAGCTTTTTAATAGCGTTTCTAGTAGCTTTATGCTGAACCTTATTTCTAAGTTTAACAGCTTCATTTCTTCTAATTCTTTTTAACGCTGATTTATGATTAGCCATATTATTTATTTAGTAGCCCGTAGGGGAATCGAACCCCTCTTACCAGGATGAAAACCTGGCGTCCTAGCCGATAGACGAACGGGCCTATTAAAAACGAATGCAAATGTAATTGAAAGGATACAAACTTGCAACATAATTTTTTTATTTATAAAAACTTATAAATTAATAAGCTTTTGCAAACAATACTCTTTGGGAAGATGGCTTATTTGAATAGATACATTTTCCAGATTCTTTTGATGAATTTAAAGGAATGCATCTAATAGTTGCTTTAGTTTCTTTTTTTATTTTTTCTTCAGTTTCTGTTGTTCCATCCCAGTGAGCTGATATAAATCCACCTTTTTCGTTTAAAATAGATTTAAATTCGTCATAATCATTTACAATTCTAACATTATTTTCAGTAAATGTCTTTGCTTTAGAAAATAAATTAATTTGAATATCTTCTAGTAAAAAATCAATTTTATCAAAAACTTTATCAAACCCAATAGTTTCCTTTTGCATTTTATCTCTTCTAAAAATTTCTAATGTTGAATTCTCTAAATCTTTTGGCCCAACAGCTATTCTAATTGGAACTCCTTTTATTTCATGCTCATTAAATTTAAATCCTGGCTTGTGAGTATCTCTTTTATCAAACAAAACAGAAATGTTTTTGGATTTAAGCTTGTCAATTATAGGGTTTACTTTGGAGCAAATTAATTCAAACTGTTCATCAGATCTATATATTGGAATTATAACGACTTGAACAGGAGCTAACTTAGGAGGTAGAACTAAACCGTTATCATCGGAGTGAGTCATAATTAAAGCTCCCATTAACCTCGTTGAAACACCCCAAGAAGTAGCCCACACATAATCTAAAGAACCAGTTTTATTTGCAAATTTAACATCAAATGCTTTTGCAAAATTTTGACCTAAAAAATGAGAAGTTCCAGCCTGCAATGCTTTACCATCTTGCATTAAAGCTTCAATACAATAAGTTTCCTCTGCACCAGCAAATCTTTCACTTTCTGATTTGAGTCCCTTAATTACAGGAATTCCCATAAAATTTTGAGCAAATTCAGCATAAATATTATTCATTAATTCAGCTTCATCCAAAGCTTCTTGTTTTGTAGAATGAGCTGTATGACCTTCTTGCCATAAAAACTCAGCAGTTCTCAAAAATAATCGAGTTCTCATTTCCCATCTCACAACATTAGCCCACTGATTTATTAGTATGGGTAAATCTCTGTATGATTGAATCCAATTTTTGTAAGTATTCCAAATAATTGCTTCGCTAGTCGG
>CABXBY010000033.1 GCA_902510655.1 uncultured Bacteroidota bacterium
CTATAGACTAAATATTCCACTTGACACATTAGCTTTTACCACTTCCTTAGCTCCAATATTGTACATCGCATCAATAATTCTATTTTCATCTTTTTCGTTCGACAATATCAATATCGAACCTCCACCACCTGAACCAATTATTTTTGCTCCATATGCTCCATTTTCAATAGCTAAATCAATCATTTTGTCAATAAGAGGAACTGTAATAGATAAATCATTTTTTAAAATATTATGATGCCTGTTCATCAAAATTCCTAAATTATTGAGGTTTGGATTTCTTTTTTTTAATTCTGTATAAGCTAAATGAGTAATTGAATGATTTTCTACAGCAGATTTAAAGTATTTAAAAGAAGTTTTGTTCATTTGATTTTCATACTTACTTACATCATTAACAGAAATTTCACTTAATCTAAAATTTGGATTGTTTAACTTGATATTTTCAATAGAGTTAATAGTTTTATTTTTTAAATTTTTTAAAACTAAATCAGTTTTTTTCATAACGCCAGAATTTGCAATTATGAAATTTTTAAAAGGGTTACTTATTTTTTTATAACTAAAAGCGTTTTTAGTTTCTAAAAAAATGGTGTTTCCAATTGATACCGAATACTGATCCATTCTGCCACCTGATCCACCCTGTTCAACCACCTCACTTTGATAGGCTAACTCGGCTACAAATTCTTTTGAATTTTTTTTTGAATCAAAAATTTTTAAAAAAAACCCAATTAAAGCCACAGTTAAAGCTGATGAACTTGAAATGCCTGCATTTATAAAAATATCACTACTTATTTTTATATCGTACCCTTTGTCAATTTTTATATTATTTTTCTTTAATGTCTTAATAACATAACGAATATGATCTCCTTTTTTTAATACTGAAAAATCTTCATCTATATTTATTTTAATTACTTGATCAAAATCAATCAAAGTGAATAATAAATAATTTGTATTATTTGGGACTCCTTCAACAACCATATATTTATTTATCGCACAAGCAATAACTGGAAGACCAAGATAATCTTGATGATCTCCGAACAAACAAATTCTTGCAGGTGCTTTTGAAATCATTTATCTATTGTTCAAGTGAAGGAATGATAAATTGTTTTAAATAGGGAGTGCTATGAGCCTCAATAAGCTTTTGCTCAAGTTCATTAACTATTTCAGGATTTTTTAAAGAAACATCATTCAATTCTTTTTCATCAGACAATAAGTCAAACAGCTTTAGTTTTGAAGGGTTTTTAAATAAATTATTTTTAACACCTTTCCAATTTCCCATTCTTATTGCTTGCAAACCACTACTTGCAGGATATTCCCAATATAAATAATCGTGTTTAGCCTGAACTTCTCCGATCATTTCAGGGTAAAAACTTATTCCATCTGTTTCAACATTATTTTTAATCCCAGCAACATCACATGCCGTTTCAAAAAAATCATAAAATGCCGATATATGGTTTGATTTAGAGCCAGACTTTATTTTGTTTGGCCATGAAACTATCATGGGAACCCTAATACCACCCTCACTAACACTTCCTTTCATTGTTCTTCTTGAATTGACAAATTTACCTGTGCTATTAAAAAACTTATAGTCAACATGATCAACCCATGTTGGGCCATTATCACTGGTGAAAATAATTAGTGTATTTTCATATTGATTAATTTCTTTTAATTTTTCAACTAATTCACCAACCTGCTCATCTAAATAAGAAATCATTGCAGCATAAGTAGCTCTTGGGGTTTTATTTGGATAATACGATTTTCCAGTGTAAGGAGTTTCTTTACCAAACTTTTTTTGATAATATTCAACCCATTTAGTTGGTGCTTGTAATGGTAAATGAGGAATGGGGGAAGCGTAGTATAGAAAAAAGGGAGAACCTTCATTCTTTGATATAAAATCCAAAGCTTCATTATGCATTAAAGTCGGTGCATAATCATTTTGGTTATATTTTGAATATGATTCAGAATTATATGGATCTAGATCGCCAAGTCCTTCTTGTTTTGTAACTATATAATTATTTAATACGTCTCTAGTTTCATTTTTCCATAAGTGAGTTGGATAGTAAGTATGTGCTTGTCTTTGACAATTATATCCATAAAAAAAATCAAATCCTTTTTTGTTAGGAATGCTATTAGTCATTGGTGCTCCAAGCCCCCATTTTCCTACCATTCCTGTTTTATAACCATTATCTTGTAACACTTGAGCTACTGTGACAATAGAGTCTAGAAGAGGTCTTTGCCCCTCTAAACTGGGGTCTTCAAACATAGCTTTAAAACTCCACACATTTCCTCTTTCAGACCACTCACCGTTAGCTCTTATGTGAGTATTTCCGGAATGTTTTCCTGTTAATAAAACGCTTCTTGCAGGAGCACAAACAGGAGCTCCAGAATAATGATTAGTAAAGATCATTCCTGATTTTGCTAGATTATCAATATTTGGAGTTTCAATTACTTTTTGACCAAAAGCACCTACCTCACCATAACCTAAATCGTCAGCTAATATGTAAATAATATTAGGACGTTGAGTTTCAACAGAAAAATCACAAGCATAATTTACAAGTAATAAAAAAGACAAAAATATAATCTGAAATTTTTTTATAAAATATTTCATTGTTTTATTTTGAAGTTAGTACTAATTTAAAAAATTGAAAGAACATCACCAATACATTGATTATCTTTGAATAATGAAAAAAGAATTTTTTGAAAATAAAATTGAAGGATTTTCAAGGTTAAGTAAAAAAGAAAAAATAGATTGGATAAAATCAAATTATTTTGGAAATCAATCTATATCAATTTTAGAAAAGTATTGGAACAATGATAAGGCATTACAAAAAATTCACGATGAATTTATTGAAAATACACTATCAAATTTTTATTTACCACTTGGCGTTGCTCCTAACTTTTTAATTGACGGAAAAGACTATACAATTCCAATGGTTATTGAAGAAAGTTCGGTGATTGCTGCTGCTTGTAAAGCTGCAAAGTTTTGGAGAAATAAAGGAGGTTTCAAAACTGAAATTTTAAATTTCAAAAAAACAGGTCAAGTTCATTTTATTTTCAACGGAGAAAAAAATAAATTATTCAAGTTTTTTAATACTATTAAATCAATATTTTTTGAAGATAGTGATTCATTAAACTCAAGTATGAAAGCACGAGGAGGAGGAATATTGGATATTGAAATTTTAGATAAAACTTCTGATATTGAAAACTACTTTCAAATAAATTCAATATTTGACACTGTAGATTCAATGGGTGCAAACTTTATAAATTCTTGTTTAGAACAATTTGCCATTACATTAAAACGAGAAGCTAAAATTTATTCTGAATTTGATGAAAATGAAAAAGAGATAGAAATAATAATGAGTATACTTTCAAATTACGTTCCAGAATGCACAGTAAAAGCTGAGGTAAGTTGTGATATAAAATCTATTACTGAAAATGGAATGAACGGAGCTGAATATGCAAAAAAGTTTGCTCAAGCTATTGAAATTGCTAAAACTCAAACCAATAGAGCCGTAACTCATAACAAAGGAATAATGAACGGCATAGATTCTGTTGTTATTGCTACTGGAAACGACTTTAGAGCAATTGAAGCAGCAGTTCATGCTTATGCGGCTAAAGATGGGTTTTATAAAAGCTTAACTGATGTATCTATTGAAAATAACATATTTAAATTTTGGATTGAAATCCCTTTATCACTTGGAACAGTTGGAGGGATAACAAACCTACATCCACTAGTAAAATGGTCACTAGAATTATTAGATAATCCTAAAGGAAAAGATTTAATGAAAATAGTTGCAGTCGCTGGACTTGCTCAAAATTTTGGGGCAATCAATTCTTTAATAACAACTGGGATTCAAAAAGGACACATGAAAATGCACCTAATAAATATTTTGAATTCATTAAATGCAAACGATAAAGAAAAAGAAAAATTAATTAATTTTTTCAAAAAAAACACTGTTTCCTATAGCTCTGCTAAAACTGAATTAACAAATTTAAGAAACAATGGATTTTAAAATTTCAAGTCCAGGAAAACTTTTAATAACAAGCGAATATTATGTTACCAAAGGAGCGCTGGCGCTGGCGATACCTACTAAATTTAGACAAAGTCTTGATTTTAAATGTGACAATTCAAATAAGTTAAAATGGAAAAGTTTTGATAAAGAAAATGATCTTTGGATTCATTGTGAATTTGAACTTTCTGGTTTTAAAATAACAAAAAACAAAAATAAATTTAGTAAAACACTACAATCTATACTGATTTCTGCAAATAAAATCAATCCCATGTTTTTAAAAAATAACAGTGGAGGATCAGTCGCAACTCATCTAAATTTTTCAAGAAAATGGGGACTAGGAACATCCTCAACTTTAATTAATAATATTTCAAAATGGGCTAATATCGATCCCTATGAATTGTTATGGTCAAACTATAAAGGAAGCGGCTATGATATAGCATGTGCATTAGCAAAAACACCTATTTTATATAAACTGGAAAAGAACATTCCAATTGCAAAATCAGTACAATTCAACCCTGATTACACTAAAAATATTTTTTTTATTTACTTAAATAAAAAACAGGACAGTAATAAAGAAATAGATAAATTTTTTGAAATGAAAATTTCTAATCTTACTATAAATAAGTTATCTGAATTAACACTTGAATTTATTAATTCAAAAACATTATTAGATTTTCAAAACTGTATTAAAAAACATGAAAATATAATTTCAAAAATTTTAAAAATAGATCCTGTTAAAAATAAATATTTTAAAGACTATAAAGGACAAATAAAAAGTTTAGGAGCTTGGGGAGGAGATTTTATTTTAGCAGCGGGACCTACAAATTCAAGTGAGTATTTTTATAACAAAGGGTATAAAACTATTTTTAATTACAAAGAAATGTTTTAACAGAAACAGTTTGGCACGATTAATGTAAATTAACTAACACATAATATTTTTGGTTAGTTGTTGTAAAAAATGCTCAGTTTCCTAAAACTGAGCATTTTTGTTTTTTAGTCTAAATCTAATACAGTTCTAAATCCAACATGTTGAGAACTACTGTCAGGTGTACTTTTCATTCTCATTGAATTTCTAAAGCCACTACAATATGAATCATTACACAAAAAACTTCCTCCTCTCATTACTCTTTTTGAACTATATGGATCATTGGGGTCAAAACTTTTTTTCGGACCTTTAGGATTGTTAGCAACCACATTTGAAATGGTTGAATAATAATCACTGTGATATAAATCTGAGCACCACTCCCATACGTTTCCAGAAATATCATACAATCCAAAATCATTATTATCAAATGATTTTACAGGTGATGTATAATAGAACTCGTCCGATACTGTATTGTTTGAAGGAAAATTTCCTTGCCAAACATTTGCCTTTTGCTTACCAGTGTTTATGGACTGATTTCCCCACGTATACATAGTATTTGAGTTTCCAGATCTCATTGCATATTCATATTCAGCTTCAGTTGGTAGTCTTCTTCCTTTCCAATTACAGTAAGCCATAGCATCGTCCCAACTAACATGAATAACTGGATGATCTAAAATTGTATCAATTGTACTTTCTTTACCATATGGTTGTTTCCAGTTAACTTCTTTTTGAAGCCTCCACCACTGAGAAAAATCGTTTAAATTTTTAGTTTTTGATTCGAAAAAAACAAGAGAAGAAGGTGCTAGTAAACTATCATGAGGTTTTGGAGTATTTGGAGGTAAATATTTTTTTAAATCATTCCAGTCTATGATTCTTTCTGCAGTTGTCAAATAACCTGTAGACTCTATAAATTTCTTAAAATCAGCATTAGTAACTTCGGTTTCATCCATTAAAAAAGAATTCACGATAACTTTATGCTGAGGATATTCATCCCTCATTGCTTGATTATTGTCTGCTCCCATCAAAAACTCACCACCATTAATAAAAACCATTCCATTTGGAACTTCTTTTATTTCTTGTTTATTAAAAATATTACACGAAAAATTTAAACTTAAAATAATAAAGAAAAATATTTTTTTCATTGATTAGGGTTTTCTTTTTTATAAATGTAATATATATAGCAATAATTTAGTCATCTAATTTAATTGATTAGTATAAAAAATACAGGCTTTAATCCTATTTAATATAATTATTTTTTTATTTTTTCTAAATTAGAGTTAACAACAATTGCACTACACTAAGTAGTAAATTTGCAGTATGATGTATCTATAAATCTTAGTATTTTAAATATATCTTTAAACAAATTATAATAAACAACACACTACAATGAGTAAAAACTTAGCTGAAGAATACTGGAAAAAAAATCTTAAGTATTTAGTAATTCTTTTATCAATTTGGTTTACCGTTTCTTTTGGTTTTGGAATAATCTTAATTGATGAATTAAATCAAATTAAAATTGGCGGATTCAAACTTGGGTTTTGGTTTGCACAACAAGGATCTATTTATGTTTTTGTAACATTAATTTTCATATATATAGGTCTTATGAACAAACTAGATAAGAAATATCATTCAAAAAAATAATTATGGATTTACAAATTTGGATTTGGTTAATGATTGGAATAACCTTTTCATTATACATAGGTATTGCTATTTGGTCTAAAGCTGGTTCAACAAAAGAATTTTATGTTGCAGGTTCAGGAGTTTCTCCCATTGCTAATGGAATGGCTACGGCTGCTGACTGGATGTCTGCTGCATCTTTTATTTCAATGGCTGGATTAATTTCCTTTATGGGCTATGATGGATCAGTATATTTAATGGGTTGGACTGGAGGATACGTTTTACTCGCTCTTTTACTAGCACCTTATTTAAGAAAATTTGGAAAATTTACTGTTCCTGATTTTATTGGAGACAGGTATTACTCTGACACAGCTAGGCTTGTAGCAGTTTTTTGTGCTTTGATAATTTCATTTACTTATGTTGCTGGTCAAATGAGAGGAGTTGGACTTGTCTTTTCAAGATATTTAGAAGTTGATATTAATACAGGAGTTGTTATTGGAATGGCTATAGTTTTATTTTATGCTGTTCTGGGTGGAATGAAAGGTATTACTTACACTCAAGTAGCACAATATTGTGTTCTAATTTTTGCTTTTATGGTTCCCGCAATTTTCATTTCAATGCAAATGACAGGCAATCCAATTCCACAACTAGGTTTTGGATCTATAGGGACAGATGGAGTTTATCTTTTAGAAAAATTAGACGGATTAAGTAGGGACTTAGGGTTTCACGAATATACAACTGGATCAAAATCTAAACTTGATGTGTTTTTCATCACAGCAGCTCTAATGATTGGAACAGCTGGTCTTCCTCATGTTATTGTTAGGTTTTTTACAGTAAAAAAAGTTAGTGATGCAAGAAAATCTGCAGGTTGGGCTCTTTTATTTATAGCGATTTTATACACCACTGCTCCTGCAATTGCAGTTTTTGCTAGAACTAATTTAATTGAAACAGTTAGTGAAAAAAAATATGATGAAATGCCAGTATGGTTTGAAAATTGGGAAAAAACTGGGCTTTTAACTTTTACAGATAAAAATGATGATGGCCTTATTCAATATGTTGCAGATCCACAATTAAATGAGTTAACAATTGACAGAGATATAATGGTGATGGCAAATCCAGAAATTGCTGAACTTCCAAACTGGGTGATAGCATTACTTGCAGCAGGTGCTCTAGCGGCAGCACTTTCTACAGCTGCTGGATTACTACTAGTTATTTCTTCATCTGTATCTCATGATCTTATTAAAAAAATTATAAAACCCGATGTTAGTGAAAAAGGAGAATTGATTGCAGCTAGAGTTTCTGCATTTTTTGCAGTTTTATTAGCTGGATATTTCGGAATAAATCCACCAGGATTCGTAGCAGCAGTTGTAGCTCTAGCTTTTGGTTTGGCCGCAGCTTCATTTTTTCCTGCTATAGTCATGGGTATTTTTTATAAAAGAATGAACAAAGAAGGAGCGATTTCTGGAATGGTTATCGGACTACTTTTAATGCTTTTTTATATGACAAAATTTAAATTCGGATGGTTTGGTGGAGGCACAGAAGATGATTGGTGGTTTGGAATATCACCTGAAGGCTTCGGAACATTTGCTATGTTAGTTAATTTTATTGTTTCATTAATTGTATGCCATTTAACAAAAGAACCTTCAAAAGAAGTTCAAGATTTAGTTGAAAAAATCAGAATCCCAACAATTGAAAATTCATGAAAAAATTAAGTTTTTTTTTAATTGTTTTTATGGTTAGCAATTTAAGTGCTCAAGATCTTGGTCAATATGAAAAAGAAAGAATTGTGTTTGAAACAGACACACTTAATTACAGGATTCTAAAACCATTGAATTACAATCCCAATAAACAATATCCTGTTCATTTATTTTTACACGGTGCTGGTGAAAGAGGAAATGACAATAAATCTCAATTAGTACACGGCTCAAAACTATTTTTAAAAAAAGAAAACAGAGAACAATTTAATTCATGGGTTATATTTCCACAAGCTCCTAAAAACGATTGGTGGGGATATAAAGATCCATACAAGTTTGCGTATAATGTGAAAGAGTCAAAAGCTATGAGTCTAGTAGTAAAGTTTATGGACGAATTCGTTAAAAGAGAAGATGTTAATAAAAATAAAGTATACGTTAGTGGATTATCTATGGGTGGCATGGGAACTTTTGTGATTTTAAATTTAAGGCCTGAAATGTTTGCTGCTGCAACCCCTATTTGTGGTGATGGTGATCCTAACTCAGTAAAAAACTATTCAAAAAAGGTTCCAATTTGGATTTTTCATGGTTCTGATGATACAGTTGTAAGTCCAAAAAAATCCTTAAAAATGGCTAATGCTATTATTGACGCTGGCGGAAGTCCCAAAATTACCTTTTATGAAAATATTGGACACGACAGCTGGAACAATGCTTTCGCTGAAAAATATTTTCTCAAATGGATACACTCTAAATCAAAAAAAACAAAACAATGAAATACAACAAAATATTATTACTATTATTTTTATTTGCATATATGAACAATAACGCACAAGAAATAGTTACAGCTGGTGGAGGAACATTGAAAGACTGGGCTCACCTAAAATTGTATGAAAAAGAAAACGAACAACTTAAAAAAATTGCTGACCCGAATCGAGTTGTGTTTATGGGTAATTCAATTACACAGGGCTGGAGTAATTTTGACGCTAGTTTTTTTAGCGACAATCCATTTGTAAATAGAGGAATTGGAGGTCAAACGTCGCCACAAATGTTAATCAGGTTTAAACCGGATGTAGTGAACTTAAATCCCAAAGCTGTGGTAATTATGGCTGGAACAAATGATATAGCAGGAAATACTGGACCAATATCTATCGAGAATACAGCTGAGAATATTATTTCAATGGCAGAGATTGCAAAAGCTAATAATATAAAAGTTTATATATGTTCTACACTACCAGCAATAGACTTTTTATGGTCACCGGGATTAGAACCTGCTCCTAAGGTGATTAAGTTAAATACAATTTTAAAAGATTATTGTATTAAAAATAATATCACGTTTGTAGATTATTTTTCTTCAATGGTTGATGATAAAGGAGGTCTAAAAGTACCTGAATATACTGCTGCAGATGATTTAGTTCATCCTAATTTAGCTGGATACAAAGTGATGGAAAAAATTATTCTTAAAGCACTAGATTAATTTAGATATGAATTTTAGAATTATTATTTTATTAATTTTTCTATCAATTGTTAGTTGTAATCAAAGTAAATCAGATTGGGAAAACTTAATTATTGACAACTCTCTGAAGGGTTGGCATATTTTTCAAGATGAGGGAAATAAAAGTGGCTGGACAGTTGAAAATGATGTATTTATCTTTGATGCTAAATTAAGCTCAGAAAATATGCTCATTTCAGACGCTAGCTTACTATCAGACAAGAAATATTTGAACTTTGAAATTAAATTTGATTGGAAAATTGAGAAGGGTGGAAATAGTGGTTTCATGTGGGGAGTCAATGAAGAGATGAAATATAAATTCCCTTATCAAACAGGACCTGAAATTCAAATTATAGATACTGAAACTTATCTCACTCCTGAAACCATACAAGGTGGTGAAATAGAAATAAACAATATTTTAAATGATATTGGAAAAAATAAAAATTTTTTAGGAGCTGTCTATGGAATATCTCCGCCTAGTAGATTAAATATTTCTAACCCAGCAGGAGAATGGAACTCATATCACATTAAAATTGATCACAGAAATAATAAAGGAAAAGTTAAACTAAATAATATTTTAATTAATGAGTTTCCTTTGAGTGGCAAAACTTGGGATTCATTAGTAAATCAAAGCAAATTTAGTAGGTCTGAAGATTATGAATACTTAGGAGATGAAAGATGGTACGGTTTTGCAAAAAATCAATACGGTCACATCTGTCTTCAAGACCATCCAGGAAAAGCTTATTTTAAAAATATTCAAATAAAAGAATTAAACTAATTTCATTAACTTTAGGTTAATGAAAAAAGATGTACGAAAGAATTTACTGTATTTTATAATTCCTTTCATAGGTATTTTAATTTTCAAATATTTTTCTTCTCAGCCTTCTGTTGATCAAATATCACTTGATTATGATACGGTTCAAAACAAAGGCAATAAAACAACTAATGTAGCTTTTAAAGAAGTTAATTTTAATTTCGACGTTAAACCTATATTATCCGATAAATGTTACACCTGTCATGGCCCAGATGATAAAGCTAGGAAAGCTAATTTAAGACTTGATATTGAAGAAGGATTTTATTCTGCACTAGAGGATAATCCAAATCATTTTGTAATAGACAAGAACAATCCTAGTGAGAGTGAAATTTTAAAAAGGATTGATAGTAATGAAGCTAAATATGTAATGCCTCCGCCTGAATCTAATTTAAAATTATCAGAAAGAGAAAAACAAATTTTAAAAGACTGGGTTGCTCAGGGCGGTAAATGGGAACCTCATTGGGCCTACACTAAACCAGAATTACCAGATTTACCTGAGATAAATATTGAAAATTGGGCATCAAATGAAATAGATTATTTTATAGCCAATAAATTAGAATCTAAAGGAATGTCACCTTCAAAAATTGAAGAAAAAGAAATATTAATAAGAAGAGCTTATTTTGATCTGACTGGTCTTCCTCCTAGTTTAGAAAATATTGACGATTTTATTTCTGATTCAAGCGATAGTGCATATGAGCGTGTAATAGATAATTTATTAGAATCTAAAACTTACGGCGAAAGAATGGCCGCTATATGGATGGATTTATCTAGATATGGAGATAGTCATGGTTATCAAGATGATCAAGAACGAATCATGTGGCCGTGGAGAGATTGGGTTATTCACGCCTACAATTCAAATATGCCTTATGATAAATTTATAACATGGCAAATGGCTGGAGACATGCTGCCAAACGCCACTAAAGAACAAATATTAGCTTCTGGATTTAATAGAAACCATAAAATAACTCAGGAAGGTGGAGTGGTTCCAGAAGAATATAGAGTTGAATATGTTGCAGATCGAACTGTAACATCTGCTAAAATAATGATGGGATTAACGGTTGAATGTGCTAGATGTCATACTCACAAATATGATCCAATATCACACGATGAATTTTTTAGTCTTTATAGTTTTTTTAATAATGTTGAAGAGAATGGTTTGATTGTTTATGGAGATACTGCTCCAAAACCAAATTTAACTATAAACGCTAATGATATTAAAAGTGATTTACCTTTTGTAAACCTACCAGATAGCATTAATGATGTAACTCTTATGGTAATGAAAGAAACCGAAAATCTAAGAAATACATATGTTTTAAACCGTGGAAGTTATGACTCACCAACAAGACTTGTAAAGCCAGGTACACCTGAAACGGTATTAAAGTTTGATGAACAAAAATATTCTTCAGATAGAATAGGATTATCAAAATGGTTTTTTGATAAAGACAATCCTTTAACATCACGAGTTACAGTTAACAGGTTATGGCAACAATTTTTTGGAATTGGTATAGTTGCGACACCCGATGATTTTGGAAGTCAGGGAAATAAGCCCTTTAACCCCGAATTATTAGATTGGTTAGCGCATACATTTCAAAATAAAGACAATTGGGATACTAAAAAGTTTATTAAAAGAATAGTAATGTCTTCTACTTACAGACAGTCAAGTAAAATTAAAAAAGAGAATCGCTTAATGGATTCTGACAATACGTATCTAGCTAATTATCCAAGACAAAAACTTTCCGCTGAGATGATAAGAGACAATGCACTTTCAACAAGTGGAATGCTAGTTGAAAAAATTGGTGGTCCTAGTGTTAAGCCCATGCAGCCTCCAAATCTTTGGAATGAAGTTACTGGTGGTGGAGGCGGAAGTCTAGCTTTCTATGTTCCTGATACAGGTGATAATTTATTTAGAAGAAGCTTATATACTTTTTGGAAGAGAACAG
>CABXBY010000034.1 GCA_902510655.1 uncultured Bacteroidota bacterium
CCAATAGCCGAAGTAAAAAATAATCCAAGAATGTTTATTCCTGTTTTTGGAAATGGAGATGTTAATAGCCCTGAAAAAGCAAAGCTAATGAGGGATGATTATGGTTTAGACGGAGCTATGATTGGCAGAGCAAGCATTGGAAACCCGTGGTTTTTTAATCAAGTAAAAGCTTTTTTAAAAACTGGAGAGAAAATACAACCCCCCTCAATTTTAGAAAGAATTAACGTTGCAAAACGCCATTTAGAAATGTCTATCAAATGGAAAGGAGATCGATTAGGAATTTTAGAAACAAGAAGACATTATTCTAATTATTTTAAAGGAATAAAAGATTTTAAGCCATACAGAACAAAACTTGTTACTCTTGAATCAAAAGAAGAATTAATGAGCGTATTTTCTGAGCTAGAAGAAATAAACGAAACACTATTAGTTACAGCTTAATCTTAAGACTTGTTTTGGAAGCCAAATAAGATCCAAGAGAACAAACAATCAAAAGAAACACAATCACCAATACCACATTAGACAACTCTAAGCTAACTGGATAAGGAATTTCAGTCCCAGTCAGTTTAATAAAGGAATATGATTTTTGTAAATACACAAAACAAATTCCAGAAACTAGCCCAATTACCCCACCTGAACAAGAAATCATTAAACCGTGCTTAAAAAACAAAGTTTGGATGTTTTTTTTGGTAGCACCAAGCTTTAAAAGAGTTTGTACTCCTTTTCTTTTTTCTACAATTAAAATAATTATTGCCCCAATTGAATTAAACATTGCTACAGTTAATATTAGCCCCATAAGAATGTTCAAGATCAAACCCTCCACATTTAGCATTTTATAATACGTTTGGTTAAGCTCTTCCCTAGATTTTACTAAATAACCCTCATTAAAAACGTTTTTTAAAACCTTTGTCAAAGGCCCGGAATCATCAAAAGTTTTAATTAAAATGGACGTAATCTCTTCCTTGTTTTTTTTCAAAAGAGATTGAGCGGAACTTAAAGAAGAAAAAACAGTTCTTTGGTCTTTAACATCTGAAGATGTATATACGCCAGAGGGAATAAAACCCGAAGACCGAAAAGGACTTTTAAGTAAAGAAGGGCTGTTGTTATCGTTAGGAACACCAACACTTAATTGACCACCATAATTAAAAAGACCCAGATTTAGTTTGTCAGCAAGAAAATAACTAACCAAAACCTCGCTAGAACCTAAATCTATCCACCTTCCAACAGATATAATACTGTCAATTTCTATGACGTTTCTAAAGTTTTTGTCAACGCCGACCAGTCTGCCATAAGTGTTTTTTTCATCACTACTTAGAAGAACTTTTTCTTCAAGCGTTTTTGAATAAACAAAAGAATCATTTTTGGAGGAAAGCCAGTTTAATTGACTTTCAGTTAGAGTGAAAGAAGAAAAAGCTGCCGAGCTAATTTTAATATCAGGATCGAAGGCTTTGTTATAATTTAACCCAAAGTCTGTGAGTCCAGAAAATACAGAAAGAACAATAAAAAAAGAACAAGCCGCCACTATTAAAACAAAAGAGGCTATTAAGCTTACAAAATTTACAATATTGAATTTGCTTTTTGAAAAAAAATATTTTTTTGAAACAAAGAAGCTAATCCCCATTTTATATTTTTTTTCTTTTAGGCAGAAGTGAGCTGTTTTTGATAGGATCCTCTGTTTTTTTTAAAGCTTTTTCTATGGAATCAATATGCTCTAAGGAATCATCGTTATAAAAAAACAACTCAGGAATTCTTCTAACCTGATTTTTAACCAATAAGGCCAGAGAATGTCTTATGGCGTTTTTTTTCTTTAAAAATAAATCAAAAATCATTTCTGTGTTTTTTACAGGAAAGACGCTTATGTATGTTTTTGCAGAGGAAAGATCAGAAGAAACTCGAACTTTTGTTACTGAAGCAATTACAGATCCTGACAAAGTTTCCTTTAAAAGCTGCTGTAGAATTACAGTTAGATCTTGCTGAATTACGGCTCCTATTTTTTTTTGTCGGGTTGTTTCCATATTACAAAAATACAGAAAACTTTAACTATAATCTTGAAATACGAAGCGTGTTTACCTGCCCTTTTTCTTTTACTGGCATAGCCGCAAGGTTAATCACAAGATCACCGGAATTAACAAAGCCTTTTTCAACTGCCAAAGCATTTACTTCTTCAACCGTTTTGTCAGTACTTACAAAGTTATCATAATAAAGACACTTAACCCCCCAAAGGAGCCCAAGTTGTGACAGTATTCTTTTGTTTGAGGTAAAAACCAATATTATTGCAGAAGGTCTCCAAGAAGAAATCTGCCACGCAGTGTAGCCGCTATTAGTAAGTGTACATATGGCTGAAGCGCTTAGCTCATTAGCAATGTTACAAGCCTGAAAACAAACAGCTTTTGTAATAACTCTTTTAGAATGAATTTCAGGAAGAGTGTCTGGAACTGAAATTAGAGGAGAGTTTTCAACGCCCTTAATTATTTTTCCAATTGTTTGAATAACCTCAACAGGGTATTTCCCTACCGACGTTTCACCTGAAAGCATTACCGCATCAGCACCGTCCATTACAGAGTTTGCCACATCATTAACCTCAGCTCTTGATGGCGTAAGGCTGTCAATCATGGACTCCATCATCTGAGTAGCAATTATAATCGGCTTTCGGGCTTTTTTAGCCTTATCAACCATAAGTTTTTGTTTTAAAGGGACTTCTTCTGCGGGAATTTCAAGGCCCAGATCTCCCCTAGCGACCATTAAACCATCAGCCGCATGAAGTATTGCGTCTAGATTAAGAATAGCTTCAGGTTTTTCAATTTTAGCAATAATTGGAATTTTATGTTTTGAGTTTTGACTAATTAACCTTTCAAGCTCACAAACATCTTCTTTTGATCTAACAAAGGAAAGCGCTAACCAATCAAAATTATTTTTTATTGCAAATAAAGCATCTGATTTATCCTTTTCTGTAAGAGCGGGCAATGAAAGTTTTGTATTAGGAAGGTTTACTCCTTTTTTAGACTTTAAGACACCCCCTTGAACAACTTTAACTTTAACTAAATCTTTTTTATTTGTTTCAAGAATTTCTAAAATTATCTTACCGTCATCAACCAAAACTTTTTCTCCTTTGGAAACATCTTTGGGAAAGTTTTTATAGTTTATAGAAACTAAATTAGAATCACCTAATTCTATCGCATTTGTAGTAATCGAAAACAAAGCCTTATTTTCAACAACAACCCCTTCTTTTACATTGCCTAAGCGAATTTTTGGACCCTGAAGATCTCCTAAAATTGCAACATGAAAACCCAACGACGAGCTTATTTCTCGAATGTTTAAAACGGTATTTTTCACCTCGTCATGGTAAGCATGTGAAAAATTAACACGAAAGACATTAACACCATTTTCAATTAGAGATTTGAGCATTGACTTTTCAGTCGAGCTAGGCCCTAAAGTTGCTATTATTTTAGTTTTATTTAAAGTCATATTTATTCAAATATTAAATTTTCTTTTGATTTAAGCTTTCTTTTAGGAATTTTATAAATAGAGATAATTTCAGGAACTCTAGAAAGTTTTTTTAAAAAATCAGCAAAAAGGCATTGATCTCCAATACATTTTAATACATATTGAACAGAGCGTATTTCTGGCATTAAAAAAAACGTTTCAACTGAATCTTGAAAAAAAGATAATGATCCTTCAGATTTAATGGGGTTTGTACAGGAATTATTATATATCCAGAAATCTAAATCAGATTTTTTATCAAAATAGTTATAAGTCATAAAAGAACCAGCAACAGACTTAAACGTAAGATCTTTTTTTGTTCTAGTGAAGCGCGTTCCTAAATGAAAGTTCAGTAAAAGAACGAGCTTAAAAAACTCATCATCAAAATGTAAAGCGAAATAGCTTGTCTCTTTTTCAGGCTCAACATGTTTCAAGATATGGTTAGGCATAGGTTCAAATATACAACATGTAATAGTTATGGAGGAAACGAAAGGTTATTCTTCAAATTTTTTAAACAGAACACAGGCATTATGTCCTCCAAAGCCAAAAGTGTTACTCATCGCATAATTTACTTCTCTTTTTTGAGGCTTGTTAAAGGTAAAATTAATTTTTTCGTCTATTGCCTCATCTTTTGTTTGGTGGTTTATTGTAGGCGGAATAATACCGTTGTTAATTGATAAAATTGATGAAATTGCTTCAACAGCACCAGCAGCGCCTAACAAATGACCGGTCATTGATTTGGTTGAGTTAATATTCATTGAGTAAAGGTGGTTTCCAAAGACTTTATGTAGCGCCTTAGACTCAGCAACATCTCCTAAAGGAGTTGAAGTTCCGTGCATATTAATAGTGTCAATCAGTTCTAAACTTACACCAGCATCTTTCAAGCAGTTTTCCATCACCTTAATAGCGCCTACTCCTTCAGGGTGAGGAGCAGTCATGTGGTATGCATCAGCAGAAAGGCCTCCACCAACAAGTTCAGCATATATTTTAGCACCTCTTTTTTTAGCGTGCTCATATTCTTCTAGAATTAGAGCCCCACCACCTTCGCCAAGAACAAACCCGTCTCTGCCTTTATCAAAAGGTCTTGACGCTGTTTTTGGATCATCATTTCTTGTTGATAGCGCATGCAGCGCATTGAAACCTCCAATACCAGAAATTGAAACACCGGCTTCAGAACCGCCAGAAACAATTACATCAGCATGACCAAGACGTATGTAGTTTAAACCATCAATTAACGCGTTAGCAGAGGATGCACATGCGGAAACAGTGGCAAAATTAGGACCTCTAAAACCGTTTCTAATAGAAATTATTCCAGGAGCAATATCGGGAATCATTTTAGGAATCATAAAAGGATTAAACCTGGGCGTTCCGTTACCAGAAGCAAAGCCTAAAACTTCATTTTGAAAGGTTTCTAACCCGCCAATTCCAGCACCCCAAATAACACCAATCCTATCTTTGTCAACATTGTCTTCAATTAGTCTAGAATCCTTAATAGCCTCTTCTGAAGAAACAATGCCATATTGAGCAAACCTATCCATTTTTCTTGCAAGCTTTCTGTCCATAAAGTTTTGAGGATCAAAATCTTTAAGTTCACAAGCAAACTTGGTTTTGAAATTAGTTGTGTCAAAATAAGTGATGTCACTAGCCCCGCTTTTTCCAGACGTAAGGCCATTCCAATATTTGGAAACAGTGTTACCAATAGGTGTCAATGCCCCTAATCCGGTAACAACAACACGCTTAAGTTCCATAAAGACTATTTTGAGCTTTCGATGTACTGTACAGCTTGACCAACAGTAGCAATTTTTTCTGCTTGGTCGTCGGGGATTTGAATATCAAATTCTCTTTCAAATTCCATAATTAATTCTACTGTGTCAAGAGAGTCAGCACCTAAGTCGTTAGTAAAACTAGCGGCAGGTACAACTTCATTTTCGTCAACTCCTAATTTATCGACAATAATTGCATTAACTCTAGATGAAATATCAGACATAATTCTTTTGTTTAAAGTTCCGACAAAAATAAAAAACTTTACATTATATCCCCTCTTTTTTATAAAAATTAAAAAAAAGAGTGCTTTTAAATGTTTAATTAAGAAGGAGAAAAGCGTTATTTTTGATTATTATTAAATTTAAAATTGAAGAATAATAATAAAAACATAGTCATTTTTGCTTCAGGATCTGGGTCTAATGCCGTTAAAATTTATGAGTATTTTAATGTCGCTAACAAAGTAAACATAGCGTCCTTATATTGTAATAATCCCAAAGCTAAAGTATTGGACAAGTTTAAAAAATTTAACATTAAAACAGTGTTGTTTAAAAAAGAAGATCTGGAAAATAAAACTATTTTAAATAATTTGCAGAACGTAAACCCAGACCTTATTGTCCTAGCCGGATTTTTATTAAAAATGCCAAAAAACATAACAAGCTTTTTCAAAAACAAAATAATTAATATTCATCCAGCTCTTCTCCCAATGTATGGAGGAAAAGGAATGTATGGACAGAACATTCATAACGCTGTTATTAGAAACAAAGAAAAATCATCTGGGCTTACAATTCATTATGTTAATGATAAGTATGACGATGGTGCAATTATTTTTCAAAAAAAAATCGGATTAGAATCTGGTGAAACCGCGTTGTCGCTTTCAAAGAAAATATTAGAACACGAACACCTGAACTACGCTCCTTTAATCGAAAAGCTTTTAGCAAATGAATAACAGCAGTGATGTAATTATTTACACCGACGGATCGTCCAGAGGAAATCCAGGGCCAGGAGGCTATGGAATTGTTATGGAAGACTGTAAAACAGGATTTACCAAGCAGTATTCGCAAGGGTTTATAAAAACAACAAATAACAGAATGGAGCTATTAGCAGTTATTGAAGCATTGAAAAAACTCACTAAAATAAAACTCAACATAACAGTTTTTACAGACTCAAAATACGTTGTTGATTCAGTTGAAAAAAAATGGGTTTTCAAATGGAAAAAAACCGGTTTTAAAAATAAAAAAAATGTAGATTTGTGGCTTGAATTTTTAAAAGTACAAGAACTCAACAATATTTCCTTTAAATGGATAAAAGGACACAACAATCATCCGCAAAACGAAATTTGTGACAAACTTGCTTTTAAGGCTTCAGAAAACAAACCCTTATTAGTTGATAAGGGATACGAAAACAATTTAAATAAATTTTTTTGAAAAAAACATTAATTGTTGGAACCGTTGCATTTGATGAAATAGAAACGCCTAAAGAAAGCTCAGGAAAAATATTAGGAGGAGCAGCAACATATATTGGTTTAAGCTCGGCCATATTTGAATCCCAAGCTTCAATTATTTCGGTTGTTGGAGGAGATTTTGATCAAAAATATTTGGACCTACTTGACTCTAAAGGGTTGAACACAAATTCAATCGAGGTTATCTCAAAAGGAAAAACCTTTTATTGGAAAGGAAAATACCACAAGGACTGGAATAAAAGAGATACTCTAAACACTCAGTTAAATGTTTTGGCAGATTTCAGCCCAATACTAAACGAACAAAATTCAAGCGCTGAAATTATAGTTTTAGGAAACTTACACCCAGCCGTGCAAAGCAAGGTTTTAAATCAAATAAGCTCAGAAAGCAAATGTGTTATTCTAGACACTATGAACTTTTGGATGGACAATTCACTAGAAGAGCTTATAAAAGTAATAGGAAAAGCAAATATTATTATAATAAATGACGAAGAAGCTTTACAGCTTTCCCGAAAAAACACTCTTTTTAACGCTGCAGACGAGATACTAAAAATGGGACCAGAACATGTTGTTATTAAAAAAGGAGAGCACGGAGCGATGTTGTTTAATAAAAATGAGTTCTTTACAACTCCCGCATATCCTGTAAAAAAAGTTAAAGACCCGACAGGCGCAGGAGATACTTTTGCAGGTGGATTTGCAGGGTTTTTATCACAAAACAATGATTTAGATTTTGACACCTTAAAACTTGCGGTCGTCCACGGAACGGTCATGGCATCATTTTGTGTGGAAGGTTTTGGAACCTCACAAATGGAAGAACTAACTAAAGAAGCTTTTCAAAACCGACTGAAAGAATTTAAGAAATACACAAGGTATTAAAGAAAATTAAGTATTTTTATTGCGAAGTATTAAGCGTCAATGAGCGATCAAATTAAACACGAATGCGGAATAGCTCTTATAAGACTACTTAAACCCCTGGAATTTTATCAAAAAAAATACGGCTCAAAATCTTACGGAGCCAATAAGATGTATTTGATGATGGAAAAGCAGCATAATAGAGGTCAGGATGGAGCGGGACTTGCAACTGTAAAAATTGGAGCTAAACCAGGTGAAAAATATATTTTTAGAGAAAGATCGTCAGCCAAACAGCCAATTCAAGAAGTTTTTACTAGAGTAAACGAAAGAATAGCGGGCTCAAAGGAGTCAGAAGAAAATGTTCCTTTTCAGGCCGAACTTTTGCTTGGACACGTGAGATACGGAACGTTTGGCAAAAATAATATAGAAAGCGTTCATCCTTTTTTAAGACAAAATAATTGGACCCATAGAAATCTAATTGTAGCAGGAAACTTTAATATGACTAATAATCAAGAATTGTTTGAGAACCTGGTCAAGCTAGGTCAGCATCCAAAAAGCAAAGTGGACTCTGTTACTGTTATGGAAAAAATAGGGCACTTTCTTGATGATGCGGTACACAAAATTTATAAAGATTTAAAAAAAGAAGGCTTCAACAAGCAAGAGGCCTCTCCTTTAATTGAAAAAAGACTTAAAATAAGCAAAGTTTTAAAAAAAGCCTCAAGAGATTGGGACGGAGGATATGCAATGGCTGGTCTTTTGGGTCATGGAGACGCCTTTGTTTTAAGAGATCCATCCGCAATTCGACCAGCATATTACTACAAAGACGATGAAGTTGTTGTTGTTGCATCTGAAAGACCCGTAATTCAAACGGTTTTTAACACAACTTTTGAAGAAATTAAAGAACTTGAAGCGGGACACAGTATAATTATTAAAAAATCAGGAAAAACCTTGATAGTTCCTATTCTTGAAAAAAGAGAAAGAAAAGCATGTTCTTTTGAAAGAATATATTTTTCAAGAGGAAGTGATAAAGAAATATATTTAGAAAGAAAAAAACTAGGAGAATTGCTTTTTCCTAAAATACTGCAATCAATAAACAGTGATTTAAAAAACACTGTTTTTTCCTATATACCAAACACAGCAGAAACCTCTTTTTTTGGATTGGTTCAAGAAGCTCAAAAGTATATAAGTAGCCAAGCAATTGTAAAGCTTCTTGAAGAAAAACAAGAAATTTCAAAAGAAAATTTAGAAAAACTTTTTTCATTGAAACCCAGAATTGAAAAGGTTGCAATTAAAGACGCAAAACTTAGAACATTTATTGCTAATGACGCAAATAGAGATGAATTAGTTGCTCATGTTTATGACATAACTTATGGATCAATAAAAAAAACAGACACACTTGTTATTATTGACGACAGTATCGTAAGAGGAACAACATTACAAAAAAGTATTTTAAAAATTTTAGACAGATTAAATCCAAAGAAAATAGTTGTAGTTTCAAGCGCTCCTCAGATTAGATATCCAGATTGTTATGGAATAGATATGGCAAAAATGGAAGACTTTATAGCTTTTAGAGCCGCAATTGATTTACTTAAATCTGAAGGAAAAGAAGATCTTATCAAAGAGACTTACAATGATTGTTTAAAGGAACTTAAACTTCCTTCTTCAAAAATGAAAAATAAGGTTAAAAAAATCTATTCCGATTATTCAGACGAGGATATTTCTAATCAAATTTCAAAAATTTTGAAGGAAAAAGAAATTAAAACAAATATTCAGGTAATTTTCCAAACAGTAGAAAGCCTACACTCTGCATGTCCAAAAAACTTGGGAGACTGGTATTTTACCGGAAATTATCCAACGCCAGGTGGCAACAAAGTTGTTAATCAATCTTTTGTTAATTTCTTTGAGGGCGCTAAAAAAAGAGCGTATTAAGCCTTTTCGTTAAAGCTTTTTGATACTGCATCCCAATTAATTACATTAAAAAATCCAGAAACATAATCAGGGCGTCTGTTTTGATAATTTAAATAATATGCATGTTCCCAAACATCTAAACCTAAAATAGGATACCCTCCACAGCCAATGCCATTCATTAACGGATTATCTTGGTTGGCCGTTGAGCAAACCTCAAGCTTTCCACCTTTATGAACACATAACCAAGCCCAACCAGAACCAAACCTAGTTCCCGCAGCTTTAGAGAAGAGAGTTTTAAATTCCACAAAACTCCCAAAAGAAGATTCGATTGCGCTTGCCAATTCTCCGCTTGGCTCACCTCCTCCATTAGGACTCATGATATTCCAAAACAAAGAGTGGTTAAAAAAACCTCCACCATTATTTCTCACAGCAGCATTACTTAAGTCTAATCCGGTTAAAACATCTTCAATCGAGCTACCCTCTAGGCCTGTTCCTTTTATAGCATTGTTAAGGTTGTTTGTGTATCCCGCATGGTGTTTTCCATGATGAATTTCCATTGTTCTAGCGTCAATGTGAGGCTCAAGAGAATCAGTATTATATTTTAATGCAGGTAGTTCAAAAGACATATAGTTTAGTTTTAAATTATAAATTAGATAATATAAAAATAATTAATAATCGTGTATTTTTACTAGTAACTAACATTTTTTTTTGAATTCTAAATTCGACATAATAAACGCTTCTGCTGGATCAGGGAAAACATTTGCTCTGACCAAAAGAATTTTAACTAAAATTCTTAAATCGAAAGACGAAAATTATTTTAAAAGAATACTTGCTTTAACCTTTACAAATAGAGCAGCGGCTGAAATGAAAAGTAGGATCTTAAAAAATTTAAAAGATTTTTCAGAATCTCAAATTAAAGACAGACGAAAAGAGATGTTCGAGCAAGTAAAAAAAGAATTGGCTTTGTCAAGCGAGAAAATTACTATACTAGCTAAAGAAAGACTTAATCTGTTACTTCACAACTATTCGTTTTTTCAAATAGAAACTCTAGACAGCTTTAACCATCATATCATTAGGACGTTTTATAAAGAACTCAATTTAGATCCAGACTTTCGAGTGGTAATTGAAGCGGATGAGATTCTAGACCAATCCGTTTCAAGGATTTTTGAAAACATAGAGAACGATAAAGAAATCAGGAGCTTAATTAAGGATTTTTCTATCAAAAAAATTTCTGAAGGAAAATCTTGGGATGTTGAATTTGATTTAAAAGAGTTTGCACAGTCTGTGTTAAAAGAAAATGAAATTATCGATGTAGAACAAATAGAAAAAAGCTCGTTAAAAGAATTTAAGGCGCTAAAAAACAGTATAGAATTAAGGTTAAATGACCTAAGCATTGAATTAAATAGTTTGCTAATAAAGATCGAAAAAAACATTTCAAATCAAGGGACGGAAATTGTTTTTTCAAGAAATTCTTTTCCAAAATTTATTACATCTGTGCAAAACAGATCGTTTAAATGGAGCTCAATGAAAAGCATCTCTACTCTGTTTGAAAAAAACACGTTAATAAATAAAAGTTGTTTAAAAAAGAATCCCGATAAACTAAACGTTTTTGTAGCAAATCTTTTTGAATTATTTTTAGAACTAAAAGAATGTCTGATTAAAACAAAGGTTTTGAACTCTTTTTTGTATTCACTAACTCCGTCAATTCTTCTTAAGATAATAAAATCAAACTCTGAAGATATTCAAAAAGAAAACAACGAACTTTTACTCTCAAAATTTAATAAGCTTATTTACAAAGAAATAGGAAATCAGCCCACCCCATATTTGTACGAAAAATTAGGAGTAAAGTTTAACGATTATTTAATAGACGAATTTCAAGACACTTCTAATTTACAGTGGAAAAATTTAATACCATTAATTTCTCACGCCCTAGAGTCTATTCAGGAAAATGAAAACCAGGGCTCTCTTTTTTTGGTTGGAGACCCAAAACAGTCGGTATACAGGTGGAGAGGTGCAGACCCAAAAATGTTTGTATCACTTCTTTTAAACGAAAAAACTCCATTTAGCGTACAAAAAAGCATAACTAATCTCCCCGTCAATTTTAGAAGCAGAAATGAAATAATAAACTTCAACAACTCGTTGTTTAAGCACGCATCAGGACTATTGAAATCAAATTATCATAAAAAAATATTTTTACAAGGCTCAGATCAGAAACACAATAATTTTTCTAATGGACACGTGTCAATAACTTTTATAAATAAAGATTTTAAAAAAGAACAACAATTAGAGAGTGTGTTAAAAGAAACATTATCTCGAATAGAGAATTGTCTTCATAGGGGATTTGAACAGTCAGAAATAGCAGTTTTAGTCAGAGATAACAAACAGTCGTCTAAGATATCTGAGTGGTTAATTGAAAACAATGTTTCTGTTTTATCTCAAGACTCACTTTCAATAGACAACTCTGAAAAAATAGAATTATTAATCAACTTAATTAAATTAAAAGACAACAACAACAATCAAGAAGCTAGAGCAATACTAATTGGCAATTTCGCCAATTTAGTTAAACCAAAAGACCTGTATGTTTTTTATAAAGAAAACTTAAATAATGAATTAAAAAGATTTCTTAAAAACTTAAACATTTTCAGCC
>CABXBY010000035.1 GCA_902510655.1 uncultured Bacteroidota bacterium
AATGCTCTATTTAACTTTTATGAAGTGGAGTTATTTAAATAATCTTTTCATTGCATTCTGGTTTTTAATTTCAATAATATTTAAATCTCACGTTCTTGGTAGAGACATTAGTAAATTCAAATTAATACAATCTACTTTAAAAAGTCTTTTTTTCTTTAGTGGATTTGTATCAATTTTAAATTTACTTTTTTATCAACTTAAATTTTACTTAACAACTATATTTATAGCTGCATCCTTGTTTTATTTTCTTATGTTATTGTACAGGTTAACTGTTGATACTATTTTAGAAAAATATAGGGCAACTGGAGGAAATATTCTTAATTGTTTAATTATCGGAAACAACGACCACGGTTCTAGTCTTTACAACGAAATAATTAAACATCCTGAGCTTGGATACAGGTCAGATGGAATTTTTACTTTCAGCTCAAATAAAAAATCAAATTCTGTTCCGTCTCTTGGAAAGTTTACAGATTTAGATGAATCTTATATTAAAACATTTGACAGAATTTATTTTTCTTCAAAACTCAAGTTTAAATCTCAAGAAAAAATAATTCAAATTGCAGATAATTTAAATATAAAAGTCAGTTCAATTCCTGATTTACCTTACTACGATTTTAAAAACTTTTTTATTTCAAAAATTTCTACTGTTCCTTATATAAGTGTTAATAAATTACCACTTGATAATTCTTTTAATGTATTTAGCAAAAGAGCTTTTGATATAGTCTTTTCATCTCTTGTTATAATTTTTATTCTTTCATGGATGATTCCAATTTTTGGATTATTAATAAAGATTAGCTCGAAAGGACCTGTGATTTTTGTTCAAAAAAGAGAGGGTTATAAAGGAAACTTTTTTAACTGTTTTAAATTTAGATCAATGATAGTAAACTTAGTGTCAGATACTAAAATGGCTGATGATAATGATAATAGACTGACTAAATTTGGAAAGTTTTTAAGACTAAGTACATTAGATGAGATGCCTCAATTTATTAATGTTTTTTTAGGGGATATGTCAATAGTTGGACCTAGACCTCACCCTGTTAGCCTTAATAAACAATACAGGGAAGACATTATTAATTTTAATAAAAGACATCGCTTTAAGCCTGGACTTACAGGTTTAGCTCAAAGCAAGGGTTATTCAGGCTTTATAACATCAACTCATGACATGAGCGACAGAGTTAAAATGGATATTTTTTACTACAAAAATTGGAGTTTGTTACTAGATTTTAAAATAGTTTTTAAAACTGTTGGAATTTTAATTAATGGGATTTTAAAAAGGGTTTAAAGCTTATAAGTAAGCATAACTCCTCCTTTATAAATTAACTCTTCACCACTCTGATTAAAATCTTTTTCAATATTTGGATTTTCATAAATTCTATTTCCTTTCTTATTGTAGTACTTGTAGTTAGATTGAGAACTCCCACCACCTATAAAAACTTCTAAATTAAAATTTTTGTTTTTTAGTGGAATTTTTTTACCAACTGTGATTCCATAATAAGCATTTCTTCCCGACTGGTAGCTGCCTTCCTCTTTTAATTCAGTATCAACTATTGAAGTTATAAACTTGGGGATTCTAAGAGTAAACATTCCGTAACCAACGTGTGGTCCGATAAAAAATGATCTTTCGTTTTTTCCTTCTTTGAGTTTTGGATAATATCTAAGTTCATTAAAGATTTGGGTTGTTTGAAATGGAGAGCCTTCAATATTATCAAAAAAAGTTGCACTTGTTTCCAATTGAAAACCAAATTTTTCTGAAAGCTGAACCTCAATTCCAATGTTTGGTGTTAAAATAAGCGCTGAGGCAAGATTAAATTTCAGTTCAGTTTGTGCAGCCCCAAAATTTAAAATTAAAAGAAAAATAAAGGATATAGTTTTTTTAAACATTTAAGAAAGTTACAATTAAACATCAATAATAATAAAATAATTTGTTTTTCAGTATCTTCGTGATTTCAATAATTTTAATATGTCAAAAATATTTAAATCATTAACTGTACTAACTTTTATAGTTACTTTTAGTTTTTCTAGTTATTCTCAAAATTTTTCTGATCTTTCAGGTGTCAATTTTTCAGATTTAAATAGTAGCCAAATTGATTTAATTTTAAGAAGAGCTTCATCTCAAGGATACAATCAATTTGATTTATTAAAAATAGCTAGATCACAAGGGATGTCACAGGCTGATTTAGAAAAATTAGATAAAAGATTTAAATCCGCTGAAACTATTGCTCGTGTTTCAGCAAATGCTAGCACACCTTTAGAAGAAACTAGATTAAGAAAAAGATGGGAAGAGGAAATGGAGGTTTTTAGAGAAGTGAAAAGCGATGTTTTTGGTTATGAAGTATTTAGGGGAAATACATTTTTATCTTTTCAATCAAATTTAAATATACCAACTCCTTTAGATTATGTAATTGGTCCTGGAGATAAATTATTTATTGATATTTATGGTCAGTCTGAAAATTATTATCAATCTGAAGTAAGTCCTGATGGAGATGTTATTCTTGAAAATATTGGCCCTGTTAACTTAAGTGGATTGTCTTTAGAATATGCCAAAAAGAGATTACTCTCCAGATTTAAAAGTATTTACTCTGGTATTAATATTAATAAAACTTTTGTGAATATTTCTGTTGGTATTCCAAGAGCTGTTAGAGTTAATATTGTTGGGGAAGTTAATTTGCCAGGAACCTATAATTTTAGCGCATTTAACACTGTTTACAATGCTATATATGTTGCTGGCGGAATAAATGAAAACGCTACTCTAAGAGACATAAAAATATATAGAAATAATAAATTGATTAACTCTGTTGATGTCTATAATTTTTTAACCAAAGGAGATGGAACTTCAAATATAAGATTAGAAAATAATGATCTAATTGTTGTTGGGCCATACACAAATAGAGTTACAATTAATGGTGCAGTAAAAATACCTGGAAGGTTTGAGACTAATGAAAATGAAACACTATCTGATCTACTTTTTTATGCAGGTGGACTTTCTGAAAAAGCTTATAAACAATCCATAAAACTTACTAGAATTATAGATGGTCAATTGAAAATAGTAGACATTAATTCTGATCAGTTTGATTTTTTTAAACCAAGTGCTGGCGATGTATTTCAGGTTGATCAAATAATTGAAAAATATAATAATAGAATTATTGTTAACGGAGCTGTTTACAGGCCAGGAACTTTTTCCTTGGAAGAAGGAATGACTGTTAAAAATTTAATTGATAAAGCAGAGGGGTTAAAAACTGATGTATTTTTTGATAAAGCCTATGTTACAAGAACAAATGAAGATTACTCCACATCTAAAATAGCCTTAAACCTTAAAGATGAATTGAAAAACCCAAGCTTTATTCTTCAAGAAGAAGACGTTTTAAATATTTTATCAATTAATGATTTGAGTGAGGAGAGTTATATTGAAATTTCAGGTCAAGTAAACAATCCTGGAATATTTCCATTTTCTAAAAATATCACTCTTTCAGATTTAATTTTACTAGCCGGAGGTTTTAAAGAAAATGCGACTTCAAATAGAATAGAAATTAATAGAAGATTATCTTCTAATGAATTAAATGAAAATAATATTTCGGAAATTCTGACATTCGATTTAGACAAAAATCTAAATAATAATTCTACAATAATTGAGCCATTTGATCAAATTATAGTTCGAAAAAACCCAAATTTTTACACTCAACAATATGCACGAGTTGAGGGAGAGGTGATGTATCCAGGAAAATATGCAATTTCATCTAAAAACGAAAGAATTTCAGATTTAATAAATAGATCTGGCGGTTTTAAAAACATGGCTTATTTAAAAGGTGCAACTCTTATTAGACTAACTGAATTTGCCGAACTGCAATCTGATTTAAATAAAAAGATTAAAAGTTTAAATGATTTAAAAAACAAGGTTTCAAATAAAGAGGGAACTTTAACAGAGTCTGAACTTTTATTAATTGAAAGATTAGATAAAGATTTAAAAAATATTGATACTAATAAAAATGAGAATCAAATTCTTAGTAGTTATGCTAAATCTGAAAGAATCAATGAAATATTAAAAAAGAATTCTGTTGATGGCGATATACCTATATCAAAGTCAGAAGCTATTGGAATTGATTTAATGTCTATTGTTAATTCTCCTGGATCAAAATCAGATTTATTATTAAAAGAGGGAGATGTTATTATCGTTCCAAAAAAACTAGAAACGGTGAGATTAAGAGGAGAACTTTTATATCCCACAACCGTTAGATTTGTTTCTAACAAAAGCTTAAAATATTATATTAATTCCTCTGGTGGTTTTGACAATAAAGCAAAACGTTCAGGAACCTATATAGTTTATGCTAATGGTGATGTAGCAAGGACAAAAAAGTTTTTATTTTTTAACATTTATCCAAAAGCTGAGCCTGGTTCAGAAGTTATAGTTCCCAAAAAATCAATTAAAAATCCAATAGCTGCAAATCAATTATTAAACTTTACAACTGGTTTAGCAACTCTAATATTGGCAATTAATCAAATTAATTAAAGTGAGTACTGAAAATAATTATTCAAACGACAAGATTTCATTAAGTTTTCTTATAAGCGGATTAAAGGAATGGTTTAGTTTTTTGATTGCCAAGAAAAATTTTATTGTATTAGTTACATCCTCTATTTTATTTTTCACTATCTCATTTAATTATTTATTAAATCCAGTACATTATGCAAGGACTACTTTTGTTTTAGATAACGACAGTACTAGTTCAATGGGAGATTTGAGCTCTTTAGCTTCACTAGCAGGAATCAATGCATCTAGTTTTATTGAAGCTTCCAGTCTTTTCCAAATTGACAATATTCAGGAGCTTTATAGATCCAACTCAATGATCAAAAAAACTTTATTATCAAAATCTAAGATTGATAATAAAGATATTTTAATAATTGAAAGATTTATTAAATCTGAGAATCTCAAAAAAAAATGGACTAGTCTTGGATTTAATGTTAATGACTTACGTCCTAATAAAACATCCAGAGTTCAAGACAGTTTGATTAAGAGTCTTGTAAAGCTTATAAAAAAAGAATATTTACTAGTTGATAAGCCCAGTAGAAAAACCACCATTTTAGAAATAGGATTTGATCATAAAGATGAAGTTTTGGCTAAAATTTTTAATGAAAATTTGGTTAAAATTGTTAATGAATTTTATCATAAAACTAAAACTCTCAAAACAGGTTCAAATCTTAACATATTACAAAGGCAATCTGATAGTGTAAAAATAGTTTTAGACAGCTCAATTATGATTTTAGCTGAAACAGATCAGAATATCCCAAATCCAAATCCACTTTCAAAAGTGAATTTAGTTCCATATCAAAAAGCTATGATTGATGTACAAGCCAATAGTGCTATATATCAAGAACTTTTAAAGCAACTTGAACTGGCTAAGGTTACTCATAGGAATAACATGCCTTTAATTCAGATTATTGACAAGCCTAGTTATCCATTAGAAAACTCTAGATGGAAACTGTTTAAAACACTGATTTATGGTTTAATTTTTGGTCTTTCATTTTCTATTTTTTCATTATCATTTAAAAGAACAATAGAATCTCTTGATTTATAATTTTTATATTCATTCAGATGAATAAAAAGAGTAAGAATATTTTTATTAAAAACTTCACTAATCTTTCTCTTAACCAAGGAATTAATATTATAGTAGCTATTGTTATTACTCCAATTTTATTTCAAAATTTAGGAGACAGTCAATTTGGGTTAGTCAATCTTGCCTTTTCAATATTTATGTTGATTTCTATTATAGTTAGCTATGGATATCATTTAAATGGTCCAAAACAGATTTCTTTGCTAACTAAATTAAACCATGAAGCCGATTTAATAAAAGATTTAGTATCGTTAAGACTAGTTATTGCAGCAATTTTATCAATACTAATTTTAGCTCTAACCTATTCAACTAATTTATTTAATAATTATGAGCTGATTATACTTTTTTCAATTCCAATTTTATTTTCTGAGGCTCTCCACCCCGTTTTTTATCTACAAGGAAAAAACAATTTATCTGTTTTGGCCATACTGAACGCTTTTTCAAAATTATTTTATTTAGGGTTAATAGTTCTAAGTATTAATAACGAAAATGATGCTTTTAAAGTGAATTTTATTTACGGCTGTGTCTTGTTATTATCATACTTAGCGTATTGGATATTGTTTTTTCAAAAGAACAAATTAAAATTTGTGTTCGCTGGAATTAATAAAATAAAATATAGATTCAAAGAGAATTTTCAATTCTTCATGTCCTCATTAGCAGGACATATTTCAATTCACAGTGGATTAATAATACTTAAATTATTTGTAAATGATTCTGAACTTGGCAAATTTGCTTTGGCAAATAGAATAGCATTTTTACTAAGGATGATTCCGGTTTTTATCATTCAATCCGTTTTACAAAATGCCTCAAAAATAAATCACAATAATTCTTTTAAATTAAATAATTATCTAAATTATTATTTTAAAAGAGGATTAATCATTACGTTTTTAATAGGCTTGTTTTTTACTGTTTTTTCAAAGTGGATTATACTCATTTTTTCTGGCCAAGAAATAATTTATTCAAATCAAATACTAAGCTTACTGTCCTTTATCCCTTTTATGGCAATGTTAAATTTTAAAAACATTTTATTAATTCTAGTTAACGAAAAAAAAGAAATATTAAATAATGCAACTTGGATTTCATTATTTATAATGCTTCCATTGGCATTTGTTTTAAGTTTCTATTATAAAGGTTTTGGACTGGCTGTAGCACTATTAATTTCAGAAATAATTAACTTTTTGATACATTACATTCTTTTAAAAAATGACAAATAATAATTCATCACTAGCTATAATTTTAATTAATTGGAATCAATTCAATCTTACTCAAGCTTGTATAGTAAGTCTTAAGAAATGTAATTATAATAACTTTAAAATTATTTTAGTTGACAATGCATCTGAAGATAAATCTGGGATAAAATTAATTAATAAATTCCCAGATGTCGTATTTATTCAAAATAAAAAAAATTTAGGGTTTACAGGAGCTAACAATAAGGGAATTCAATATGCAATAAATCATAGTTTTAAGTTTGTAATGTTATTAAACAATGATACTGAAGTAGATAAAAACTTCATAAGCCCCTTAATAAATAAACTTTCGAATAATTCTAAATTGGGTGCTGTACAACCGATAATTACTAATTGGCACAATAGAAATATAATTTGGAATTTTGGGGGTAAAATAAATAAATTTACTGGTCAAGTACAAACTATAAACAAAGGAAAAAAAATAGATCAAATTAATTTAAAAAAAGAAACAGAGTGGATAAGTGGTTGTTGCTTTGTAGTTAAATCTGAGATCATTGAAAAAGTTGGAAAATTAGATAATTCTTATTTTGTTTATTTTGAAGATGTTGATTGGTCTGTAAGAATAATTCAGTCCGGTTATAAATTAGAACTTGAACCGAAGAGTTTAATTTATCATCATGAAGGAGCTTCATGGAAAAATAAAAAAAAATCAATAGAAGGATCAATTTCTCCGTACACACATTATTTAAATATTAGAAATCATATATATTTTATTTTAAAATTTAAACATAAATTTAATCCAATTGGAGCATTATTATATCAAATAATTAAAATAGGTGGGTATTCATTATATTTTTTAATGAGATTTAGATTTCTAAAACTTAAAATGGTTTGGAAAGGCTTAATGGACGCTTTTAAAATTAAAGTTTCATGATTTTATTAGCCACTTTACTTTTAGTATTATACTCAGCCTTTTCAGGATTAATACTTCGTCAGATATATAAAGGAAATACATCTTACATAATACTGTATATTATTTGTTTTTTACCTTTTTACTCTGTTTTTCAATTAATAGTCTTTAATGCTTTTGAAAATATATTACTTGTAAATAGCATTAAATATTCAAAAGATTTTGTTTTTTATTCAAGTTTTATATTATTTGTCTTAGGGAGTAATAAATCTATTTTATTAAGAACATTTAGTTTCTCAACTCTTGATAAATTAATATTATTTTTTTTAATGTTAGTTGTTTTTTATTTAATAATTCCATTGGGAGAGGCTAGTTTCTTGTCTAAACTGATTTATGCTAAGAATATATTTTTGATTGGGATTTTATATTTTTTTGGACGTAATTCTGATTTTAAAATTGAAAACTGGAATTTAGTTTTGAAAATTTTAATTGGTTTAAGTCTTTTGGCATTTTTAATTTCGTTTTTAGAAAGTTTAATCGGAGTCCATTTGCATTCTTTTTTAGGATATTCTGAATATAATCTAGTAATGAACGGTGTTGATCCTCAAGGCAATTTTGGATTAAACTGGTCTTTTGAGGGTCAAGGAGCATCACTTAGATTTGCCTCTTTTTTTGCCGATCCTTTAGAGTTTTCAGCCTCAATGATTCTTTTCTTTGCTATATCTATATGGGTGTTCATACACTCTAAATTAAAAGAAACTAAACTTCTTTCGCTGTTTTTAGCGTTAATAATTGCTTTTTCTTTTTTCTTATCATTCTCAAGAGCTTCTATGTTTTCAGCGATTTTAATGTTAGTTTTCGGACTTTACTTATCCAGAAATTATACAATTATTATTTCATCATTATCTATTGTAGTCACTGGATTTGTTTATGTTTATTTTTTCTCTAATGAAGATTTAAGATTTTTTATTCAAGACACCATTACTTTTCAAAACACATCTAGTTTAGGCCATTTAGTTGAGTGGATTGAAGGTTTGATTTCAATTTATGAAAATCCGTTTGGAGTTGGACTTGCTATGAGTGGAAATGCAAGCGGAGTGGATCAATCAATTAAAATTGGAGGTGAAAATCAATTTTTAATATATGGAGTTCAGATGGGAATTATTTCATTAGTTTTGTATTTAGTCATATTAATTAAAGCCATTTATAATTCAGCAAAACTTTACCTAAAATCCAATAATATAAATTACAAATCTGTTGGCTTTATAACTAGTTTAACAAAATTTGGCCTATTAATTCCACTTTTTACAGCTAATGCTGAATTGTATCTTTTTGTAGCATTTTTTTCTTGGTATCTTGTAGGTAAATCTGAAAGGCTATACAATACAAAATTATAATTTGAAAAAGATTACTGTCCTTGTTGATCTATACTATTTGAAAGCTGCTGTTGCTGGCATTGGAAGTTACATAAGAGAATTAGAAGCTTCATCTAAAGATCACGGTTCGGACGACATTAACTATGTTTTTTCTCATGATATTAATAAATTTAAAGGAAACTCTATTTTTTTAAATTCTAACAATAAAATTATACGATGGGCTTTTCAAATTAGATATTTAATTTATAAACAAGTTCATTTACCACTAAAAATATTTTTATCTAAAGCAGATTATGTTATTTGTCCAGATTACATCGCCCCTTATTATACATTCAAAACTAAAAGAATTACTGTTTTACATGATTCACTTTTTTGGGATCGTAAAAAAAATTATAGTTTTTTATGGAGAAAATATTTTATTTTTCTTATCAATTTAGGTATAAATAGTAGAACTCAAATTATAACTACAAGTAATTACTCAAAAAAAAATTTAATCAAAATTTTAGGAAGTAATAAAAGTATTAGTTCTGTTTATCAAAGTTTTAATTTTCACAAAACTTCATCTTCTAATTATAAAACTCCTGAAAATTATTTATTACATATCGGCTCGTTTGAAAAAAGAAAAGATTTAATTACTCTAGTCAAAGCATTTAAATTAGTTGATGATTCCAATTTAAAATTAGTTTTAGCTGGAGCGCAAATAATCAATGGTAATTCTGAGATTTTAAATGAAATCAAAAAGTTTATTGTTCAAAATAAATTAGAGGGTAAAGTGATTTTACCTGGATACGTTTCTAAAGAAGAAGCAAGTATATTGTATAAAAACGCAAGAATATATATATTCCCTTCGTTAGATGAAGGATTTGGCATACCTATTTTAGAAGCCTTATCATTTTCAATTCCTGTTATTTGTTCAGATATTGATGTTTTTAGAGAAGTTGGTGGTGATTGTGTTGAATATTTTAAAGTAGGAGACTCTATTTCTTTATTAAAAAAAATAACTTCAGTATTAAAATCTAAAAATTTAAAACAAAGCAATAATAAAAAGTATCTTAGTAAATTTAGTAGAAAGTTGTTTATTGAAGGATTTGAGAAAATAATATTAAAATCATGATTATTAAAAAAAATAAAATCCTTTTTTTACATGGTTCAAATGATTTGTACGGTGCAAGTAAGGTTTTAACTGAAATAATTAACTTTCTTTTTGAAAAAGGATATGAGATTCATCTAATTCTTCCTTATAAAGGTCCTCTTGATACTATTTTTGAAAATAAAACTATTATATATTATAAAAATTTAGGAGTTTTTAGAAAAAAATATTTTCATCCAATAGGTATTCTTAATAGATTTTATAAAATAATTTCATCTATTTTTTTTATAAATAATATTATTAGACTTAATAATATTGATATTGTTTACACTAATACATCTGTAATAATTGCAGGTGGAATTTCTGCAAAAATAAATTCAATTAACAGTTTTTTTCATATTCACGAGATTCCTATTAACAGATTTTATTTATTTATAATTAGAAGAATAATAAAAGTGATTTCTGATAAAATTATCCTAGTTTCCAAAGCTGTCGAAATCCATTGGAGCTTTCGTTCAAAATCTAAATTAGCATTAATTTATAATGGGTTTGATATTAAAGATCAGAAAGTGGAAAATAAAAATCTCAAAAATGGAATTGTATTTTCAAGTATTGGAAGGTTGATCCCTTACAAAGGTCATATGTACCTTTTGAAAATTGCAAAAAAATTAAAAGAAAAAAATTTTAAATTTATTTTTTATATAATAGGAGATACTTTTCCTGGTTATGAAAATTATGAATTATCATTAAAAAAATTTGTAAATAATAATGGTTTACTAGATAATGTAATATTTACTGGTTTTAGAGACGATGCAAGTAGTTTTTTAAAAAAATCCAATTTTTTTATTCATACTGCAATTCAACCAGATCCTCTCCCAACAGTTATTTTGGAATCTATAAACTTAGATATTCCTGTAATAGCTACCAACCTAGGAGGTGCTGTTGAAATTTTAGATAATGGTAAGGGTGGTCTTTTGATTCCAAAAAACAGTGTAGATTATTCGGTTAAATTAATTTTTGATTTTATTAATAATAAAGAAGAAATAATGAAAAGAAAACTTTATGCAAAACAGCATTTTAAAAAATATTTTTCTAAAAAAAAATTTAAAGAAAATATTTTTAGTTTATTTGAACTGTAAAAATTAATTTTAAGTGTATGAATATATTAATTACAGGAGTAGCTGGATTATTAGGAAGCAGATTAGCTGATTGGATAATTACTAATAAGCCCCACAGTAATGTTGTAGGTATTGATGACTTATCTGGTGGATATTCTGAAAATATAAACCCTAGTATTAAATTTTATAAAATAGATTTAGCA
>CABXBY010000036.1 GCA_902510655.1 uncultured Bacteroidota bacterium
TCACTAAATGCGAACCAATAAAACCAGCACCTCCAGTAACTAAAATATTACGCTTCATTTTTAATAATTTCAATACAATTCTTTAAGCTTTTTTTATAATTAGGTATTTCTAAATTAAAAGTAGTTTTAATTTTTGATTTATTTAAAAGCGAATACTTTGGTCGTTTTGCCAAAGTTGTAAATTCTTTAGAGGAAACTCCAATTATTTTACAATCTAAATTGTAAAGCTCTCTAATTGATCTTGCAAATTCAAACCAAGATATTTCACCCTCATTTGAATAATGAAATAATCCCGATTTATTTTTACTATTCATAATGATCTTAAGAATAACCTTGGCCAAATCGAAAGCGTAAGTTGGTGAACCAATTTGATCATTTACTACCTTAACTGAATTATTTTTTTTCATTAAATTAATCATGGTTTTTACAAAATTTTTTCCAAAACTTGAATAAAGCCAAGATGTTCTAATTACTATTGAGTTAGGATCGTTTTTTAAACAAACTATTTCTCCTTTTAATTTTGAACTTCCATATTCGTTAATCGGATTAGTATGGGAATTTTCATTCAACAAAATATCACTTAATCCGTCAAAAACATAATCAGTTGAAATATGAATCAGCTTTTTTTTGTTTTCACTTGTCCATTTAGAAATAATATCAACAGCTTTATAATTTATTGAGTTTGCTAATTTAGATTCAGTCTCTGCTTTATCAACACTTGTATAAGCGGCGCAATTTATAATTACAGACGGATTTATATCATTTAAAAAAGAACTAATGGTATATAATTTCAATAGATCTAAAGTTTTAATAGTTGAAAAAATCCAAGATAAAGAATCGTAACTATTAGAAACTTTTTGAAGTTCCAAACCTAACTGTCCATCGGAACCGATTACTAAAACTTTCATCAGAAAGGAGATTTTAATTCTTTAAATGAAATGAGTTTTAAGTCTTTAATTGAAAGAATTGGTTTTATATCAAGGTTCCAATCGATTGACAAATCCCTGTCGTTCCAAATTATTCCATAATCTGAATCTGGATTATAATATTCATCTACTTTATAATTAACAACAGCCGTTTCACTTAAAACCTGAAAACCATGAGCAAATCCTTTGGGAACAAATAATTGTTTATTATTTTCTGAAGATAATTTAATAGAAAAAGATTTGCCGTAAGTTTTTGAGTTAATTCGTAGATCTACTGCAACATCTAGAATTTCTCCACTAACACATCTAATTAGTTTAGTTTGTTCAAAAGGAGGTAATTGAAAATGTAGCCCTCTAACGACCCCCTTATTGGATTTAGACTCATTATCTTGAATAAAAATAATATTACTAATTTTATCTAAGTTGTTTTTATTGTAAGATTCGTAAAAAAAACCTCTTTCATCTTTAAATAATTGAGGTTCAATGATTAGCAAATCTTCAATAAAAGTTTTATTAATTTTCATTAACTAGTGATTTTAAATATTTGCCATAACTAGAGTCACCAAAAGGTTTAGTTAATTCTTTAAATTTTTTTAAATCAATAAACTTCATTTTAAAAGCAATTTCTTCAAGACATGCTACTTTATATCCTGAATGTTTTTCAACAGTTTTTATAAAATTTGATGCTTCAAGTAAAGAGTCATGAGTTCCAGTATCAAGCCATGTAAATCCTCTTCCTAAAATTTCAATTTTTAAATCCTTATCATCTAAATAACATTGATTAACTGAACTTATTTCATACTCACCTCTTTCAGATGGTTGAATTTTATTTGCAATTTTAATAACATTATTAGGATAAAAATATAATCCAACAACTGCTATATTGCTCTTGGGTGATTTTGGCTTTTCTTCGATATTAACTAAGTTTTTGTTTTCATCAAAACTTGCTATTCCAAAATCTGAAGGATTATTTACATTATATCCGAATACAGTTGCTTTATTATTTTTTAAATTAGTTTTTGCAGAATTTAATAATCCTGAGAATCCTTTACCATAAAAGATGTTATCTCCTAAAACCAAACAAACATCATCTTTGTCTATAAAATCTTTACCTAAATCAAAAGCTTGGGCTATACCATCAGGATTTTTTTGTTCTTTATAGCTTATTGTTAATCCTAAATCACTACCATCATTAAATAATTTTTTAAAATTTGGAAGATTATCTGGATTAGAAATAATTAAAATATCTTTTATTTCTGAAAGCATTAAGACTGAAAGAGAGTAGTAAATCATAGGCTTATCGTAAATTGATAAAAGCTGTTTAGACGTACCTTTTGTTATAGGATAAAGTCTTGATCCAGACCCACCAGCTAAAATAATTCCTTTCATAGTTTAAATTTATTATAAATTTACAGTTGGAGATTTATCCCAATTAATCATAGAATCTGCAGTACCAAGATCTGTGAATTTAAAATCATTTACCCACTTATCTAATTTAGGCAAACATTCCTTTAAACCAATATATGACTTAAATTTTCTAAAAAATGATAAATCTTTAATTATAGGCTGTAAGTGATCAAAATCTCTTGGATGAAAATAAGTCATTATATAGTTACTGTTTTTTGAAAATTTTTTTATAAAAAAATATGGTGTAATCCGAAAATATCCACCACCAGAAAAAACATAATTTAAACCAAATATTTGAAAAGTATTTATTGGGAATTCTTTAATTTCTAAATTATTCATACTAATTTTTGAAGGTATTGATTTTGAATAATTAGGCATTCCTCCGTGTGATCTTGACGCAGGAAATATAGAACTATCATGAGTAATTCCATTATTATATAAAACTTCAAATGCCCATTTATTTTTTTCAGTGATAGAAAAACCAGGAGCACGAAAATACTTAACCTTCTTGCCAATTATATCTTCAATTGTTTGAATTGATTTTTTAATATCATATTCAAATTTAGATTTAGTTTGATTAAAAATTAATTGATGATAATGAGTATGAGATCCAATTTCATGACCATATTCATCAATTTTTTTAACAATATCGGGATAACGCTCAGCAATCCATCCAACTACAAAAAAAGTTGCTTTAAGTTCATTTAAACTTAAAAAATTAAAAATTTTATTCATATTGTCATAAATTCTAACTTCATATTTAATCCAATCTTTTTCAAACATAGTTGAATTATTATCCAAAAGATGAAACCATTCCTCAACATCAAAAGTCAAAATATTCATTAGTATTTTTTTAAAATTTTTGCAGGTACACCACCAATCAATGATTTATTTTTATAGATGCCACTAACTAAACTATTTGCCATAATTATACTACCATCCGCTATGATTGTGCCTGGAACAATAACAGCTCCAGTGCCAATCCATACATCATTTCCAATAATAACTTCTTTAGAATCTCCATATGAATAAATTCTATTGCTGGGATTATTAAAGCTAGAACTATGACCATTTCGATCAAAAATCTGTACATTAGAGGCAATCAAACATCTCTCTCCAATTGTTATAGATTTTGATGCATGAATGCATGATCCATAAATTCTTGTTTTTGAACCAATCTTAATTTTAGCATTTTTATCACACATAATTTTAATATTATTTGAAATCAAACCGTGATATCCTTTGTTTCTTGATCTGAGTAAAACACCTTCAGAAATATTTAAAGAAGAATTGCTTCTTAAGTCTAATAAAAAAAAACCAATTATTTTAATATTTGAGCCGATAATAACTTTATTAGAAATAATTAATTTAATATGCATAAGGAAGCCTGTAAATAATGAAATAACTATTAATGGGTCTTCAATAATTTTTTTTACAGCTTTAAATAAAAATTTCATTAGATATCTATCTTTTTAATTTTTTCATTATTTACAAGATATTTATTTTTTGCCAATTTAAAAATTGAGATGTCCGATAAACTGTCTGAATAACAAGAATCAAAATTCGAATTTTTATAATATTTTGTGATATAATTTCCTTTCAAATTTCCATACATATTTAACTTCAAGCCTGCAATTTTATTATCATTATAATTTAATTTAGTGCCATGAACAATAAACTTATTTCCAACGCATTGCGAAACGTATTCTTGAAATGAAGCAGTTACAATAATTTTTTTTTCATTACATTTTTTTAACTTATAAAAGAGTTTGTTTAATTTAATTTTTTTTGAATATTCAACAGAAAATTTTTGATATTTTTTTTTTGAAATATTTTTTAGAAAAAAATATATTCCAATTTGCTTAAATTTATCGTTATTTATGATCTTTAGCTTTAATAAAATCATTGATAAAAAATAAAATGGAAAGAAAATAAACTTATATTTATATGTTTTGCATACAGTTATAAAAAATCCTAGCAAGGTGTCTCGATAGGTCAAAGTCTTGTCAAAATCAATAAGAATCATTTAAATAAAAAGTTTTTTATTTGAATTATTTTTAAAAAAATATTTGAAAAAAAATCACTATATGTATAATTTACATAACAAGTATCTTTATCACTTACAATAAAATTAATTGGATTTATTGGATTACTAACTAAATGTAAATATTCAAATGGAAATAGCCATCTGATTTTTTTTTCCAAGAATTTATCTTCAATTGTCTCTAAAGATAGGCAGCTTTGAACATAATTATATAACATATGATTTCCGCTGAATTCTGAGAGCAATATGCTGCCCCATAATCTTGGATTTATTTCAATAAGTTTTAATTTGTTATCTCTAACATCAAGTATGAATTCAATCATTATAAAGCCATTCCAGTTTAATTTTTTAATAATATTTCTTCCCTCATTCAATATTTTTTTATTGTAAGACGAAATCGAATACAAAGTTACACCTCCCTTTTTTGGATAAGTTCTTATTCTTTCATGAGAGTAAAAACTTATTACCTTTCCGTTTTTAGCATAATAAAAGCCTCCTAAAACTTTATTTGAATTTGGAATTTTTTCTTGAACTAAAAATTTATTAAAATTGATATTAGTAAAGTCAATTTTTGAAGAATTTGTCATTATTACTCCTCTGGATCCAGAACCGATTGCAGGTTTTAAAACAACTTGTTCATTCTTTTCAAATTTAATGATTTTTTTAGGGCTTGAAATAGAGTTGTTTTCACACCAGTTACTTAACATTACTTTATTTCTCGACATATGAAAAGATTTCTTGTCTGGAAGATAAAATTTTAAATTTTTGTTTAGTTTTTCGAAATTATCTAAAACTATTTCGATCCATTCCTCCTCCAATGGAATAAACACTAGATTGTCATACAATTTAGTTAAAGCAATTAAAGATTCTAATTTATTATGATTAACCAAAAACAATTTTGCATTGTTATATATGTTATTTAAAAAAGTTGTTTCACTTTTAGTATGCAAAACTAAAAAATCACTCGGCTTATAATATTTTTTTAAAATATTATAAGAATCAAATGTTTTTCTTTGGTTTGGATTTGTTAAAATAATTTTCATTTTAAAAAAAGATCTTTAATGATGATTTTAGGTATTGAATATAATTCAATAATTAATCTATCAAATGTTTTTTTTGGCTGTTTACAAAGTCTCCAGAACCATTCTAAACCAATTTTTCTATAAAAAAAAGGAGCTCTTTTAATATCGGAAATAGTAGAATAAAAATCAAATGCTGCACCAACACATATTAATTTTACTTTATTTAGATTTGAATTTTTCTCAATTTTATTCCACAATAACTTAGTGAAAATTTCTTGCTTTGGTGCACCTAATGATACCCAAATAAAATCAATTTCAAATTCAGAAAGTTTTTTGGCTATTTCGTCATATTGAAAATTTTCAACATTTGAATATGGTAATTCCATTTTTAAAACTTTATCTTTTAATATCATTTTATCTTTTAAATTTTTTTCGAGTGCATTTAAGTTTTTTATATTAGAGCCTAATAATAAATTTTTGTAATTTTTTAATTTAATTGTATCTATAAAAATATCAGGACCAGAGTAATATTCGGCCTTATGACCAATCATATTAAAAACTTTAGACATCCAAAAACCATCACAAATATTACCTAAACTATTTTTAATTAAATCATGATATATTTTATTTTCATGTGAAATTACTGTTGTATTGGCATTTATACAACATATATACCCTCCCTTCTCAGAACTATGGAGAATGTCGATAATTTCTTTTTTTGTTTTAAGGTTTAAAGATTTAAGAAACATTAAATATTTTTTTTAGTTTATTTTCAAAATTTATTTTTGAAAATTTATTTTTTGATGTTTGTTGCGATTCAATAGACATTTTTTTTAAAATGTTAGTTTGATTTAATAAAAAACTTACTTTTTTAACAAAAGAAGAAGTATTATTATGTTTTATTAAAAATCCATTTTTGTTGTCCTCAATAATTTCACGTAAACCTCCTACATCAGAAACAACAGGGACTATACCCAAAGACATACACTCCAAAACTGACAAACCAAAAGTTTCATAATACGTTGGACTAATTAATATATTACAATTAGAAAGAACAGTGATGTCATTATTTAAGACAGGACCACAGATATCAAAGTTACTTTTAATATTTTTTTCTAAAATAATTTTTTTTAAATTTTCCTCTGAAAAATCTGTGAAATTGCCAAAAATTTTAAATGAAAATAAATTGTTATGCTCTTCTAAATTTTTAATAATAGCTAAAAACTCCAATATTCCTTTTGATTTATATAGGTTAGAATAAAAAAGTAATATCGGAGGAGATTTTAAAATATTTAAGTTTGTAAAATTATTATTTAAACATCCATATAAAATTTCAACTTTTAAATTTTGTAAAAAATTTAATTTAAACTCAGAAGCTGTAGCCATTGAAGGAAATATAATAGTTGAATTCTTAAATATTTTTCTGTTAAAAAATTTTAAAAATAAATTATTTTTAAAATAACCCTTACTATGAAAATGTATGATTAAATTAGATTTTGAAAAGATTTTGATTAATATAAAATAGATTGTATCTCTAACCAATGGTAATCCATATGAACTCGGTGTGATGTAAATAATTTCATAATTATTAAAAAATAATTTGTTTAAAAGATTAATAATATTTTTAATTAAAATAAATATATGGGTAATATTAAGCCTGTCATTTGTATTTTTTTTTATGCTCTGTTTAATAACATCAACAAAAAAATTTTTTTTTAAAAAAAAAAATATTTTTTCACCAGTCAGAGAAGCACCATGAATTGGCGGAGGCAAATGAATAACAGTTAAAACTTTTTTCATTTAATCATATTTAAAAGTACGCTTTTTGTGTTTTTATAAACCCTGTTTTGGGTCAAGGAAGCATCAATTAACTGTATTTCACCAAATGTTTTTGAAATAGACATGTATTCTTTATTTTGTCTATCTATTTCTTTGGGAATCAAGTCTTTTTTTCTTTCATAAATTATTTTTGATGGTGCAAAAAGAAGAAAAGTAATATCTGGCCTTGGTAAAAATATACGAATTAAAAAAAACTGATAATAAAATATTTTCTTAAATCTAAATCTTTTTGGATCTACCATAATATCGTAAAAATACCTATCTGAAATAACTGGTAATCCTTTAAGCGTTTTGGCTTTAATAAAAATATATCCAAACAAATAGTCAAAAAATATAAAAATGAATTTAATAAATGATAATAAATTATTATAAGGTTTATAGGCGTGCGGATTTGGAATTTCTTGAATTTTATCTTTTAAAATAGCTTTTTTAATATTTCTTGTTGCTGGTATTATAGTTGGTCTTAGGTGTATATAATTAAAATTACCATATAGGTAATTTAAATCAGATTGAATATTATCAATTAATGTACTTTTTCCACAACCGTCTGGTCCAATAAAAGCTATGTGAGGAGCACTTAGTTTATTGAAAATCATATTATGCAACTTATTAAACATTAAATGAATAAAATTTAGATTCTTACTCATACTTTTAGATTCAAGATAATTGATTAACTCAATTCTTGCTGAATCATTAAAATCTTCAAACCATTTCAAATATTTATGATTTATTTGAGATTTTGAATTGATTGAATTATATAAGGTGATTAAATTAATTTTAGATGATATATCATTTTTTAATAATTTTCGAAAAAGAGTATATATAAAAGAATTATAGTGACTAGGCGTGGAAAATCCATTTTCATCTGTAAGACTAGAATCAAAAAAATCAATATTTTTTAAAAAAAAGATTTTAGGAAAAGTTTTATTGCTTGTCAAAACAATAGAATTATAAATATCAATTCTCAGTGTTTCGTTATAATTAGAGCTAAAAAGTGATAAAGTAATATTCCCTGCAAGGCCTTTCTTCTCCAAAATAACAAAAATTCCATTTTTCTTTAGTTCCGTAAGAAAAACTTGTCTAATAGATCTGAAATTATTCTTAATTAAAAAATCAATATCTCCGACTATTGAATCTTTAACATTACTTAAAACCAAATACTGAATATTTTGATCAACAAAAATTTGATGAATTAATAAAGCTATTTTTTTTCTATTTTCCATTTTTTATAATTATTAAATGCTTCATTAAAATTTTTTTCAAAGATAGCATTACCCTCAACAAAATCGAAATATTTTATTTTTTTAAATGATTTTTCAATACTCAACCCCATTAAAATATGAAAAAAAGTAAACTGATAATGAATTAAATCATGAAAAAGAAGATTTTCTGAAAACTCTTCCCAATCTAAAATATAATAACCATTTTTTTTAATTTTTACATTCCAAGCCGTTAGATCTCCGTGGCTAAGAGTAAGTATTTTATTTTCTTTAATAAATGAAAATTTTAATGAAAATTCCCTGAAAAAAAACGATAAAAATTCCAAGTTTAATTTTTTCACAGAGCTATCACGTAAGAAAGTTCCTTTTTTCATTTCAAAAAAAACAATTGGGTTTTTTATGTCAGTTGATTGATTTAAAATTGTGGGAATCTCTATCAATTTAGAGATTGACAATCCTTTTAAATAGTTAATATTTTTTATTTCATTTTGAATTTTGAATTTAGCAGTACTAGAGCTAAATGCCCACTTTTTGATTTTAAAGAATTGATCTTTATAATAGCTTATGAACTTTTGATTTTGAGGATCATTGCATTTAAGCATAAAACTTATATTATCTTCATTTAGCCTATACTTTAATTGTTCTTCATTTGAAATAATATTAAACTTATATAAGCTAAGATTGAAATATATTTTAGATAATAAGGTAGTTGGAGTGTAAAAACAAAGAATTGTTTTTTTTGACAAATCATTTCTTACTAAAAATTTAAAATTTATTTTATTTCCAAACCTATAGTACTTCATTAATATTTTTTTTTAAGTAAAACTTATGTAACATTCCTAAATAAATATATGATGCTAACAACGTCCCTGAAATTTTACCAACAATCCCAATGTTAAATAGCGACGAAATAAAAAGTAAAATAAATAATCTTCTGAACAATATATTATTATAAACCTGAGAAAAGATTGAAAACATAAAAAGAATTATTGGTACTAAACCTATTAGGCCTGTATACAACAAAGTTCCTAAAATAAAATTATGCGCATTCTGAATAGTAAAATTACTGTCAATATAAATTTGGTCACCAAAAGGGAACCCATAACCTAGAAGTAAACTAGATTTAATTTTTTCTATCATATGAGTCCAAGGTAATAACCTCCCTCCAAAATGAGCTAATTTTCCATAATCCATATAAAAAATATATTCTTGAAAATAAAAAACAAAAATCATTAAAAATGATGTTAGAATTATTTTTGTTTGGAGTTTAGTTTCCAAAATAAATATAATAATTAGAGCAAAATATATTTTCCAACTTGTTGAAATAATCAAAATAATTAAAAAAACAAATAACATTAATTTATTGATTTTTGTTTTTTTAATTAATGGCCACATAATTATTGCAATGGCACTTTGCAAACTTCCGCTTCCGTGAAAGCTTTCAAACACTGAATATAACCCTGAAGAGTAAAGTCTATGAAACATAACACTTAACTCTAATAATGTGATAAGGAATAATAGATTGAAAAAAGTTTGAAATGTT
>CABXBY010000037.1 GCA_902510655.1 uncultured Bacteroidota bacterium
TTAGTTAATGACTTAGGAAGAACATAACCATTCCCTATTCCTTCTCTCATTCTATCTTCAGCAGAACTAAGCCATAAAAGATAATCATCCAATCTACCAAGCCAATCATTATAATCTTTTACAGTTTTAAATGGTTGTGCGCTTAATCCAGCTGCATATTGACCTATATTAAGTTGTAGAGTCCACATTTGATTTATTGGTGTGTACTGTTCATTAAATGTTAGTCTTTCTAAGTTACTATCACATTCCCACAACAATACTTTTTTACTTAAAATATCCTCTTCATTTAAATTACTATTATCAAATTCATTTAACTTATTTATATAGTTTGAATAAAATATTTTTTCTTCATTTCTAAATTCATCTGTTAAATCGTTAGGCAAAAAATCATTGTACCTTTTATCTCCCTGACTTGTAGCATTGAGAGGGTATAGTTTTAGACTTTCTTGATAATAATTTTCAAAAACTTGATCAATTGTTAAAGACTGATTGTTATTAGTTTGGCAACTAGACAAAAAAATAAACATACCAATAAGAGTTAATATTTTTTTCATTAATAAAATTTTAAGAAGGTTAAATTATGAATTTTAAATTAATAAAACATTTTCTATATTTAGTAAATGAAGGCATTAAAATACTATTATAGACACTTCGGATTCTTTCCTTATGTTTTTGTTTGGTTTTTAAAATACTGGCTGGATATTCCAAGTTATATTTCTTTTCCACTTGGTGTAATCGCTATTTCATGGATAATTTTTGTTATTTATACTGTAGGGTTTAGAGATCAAGGTTAATTATCTTAAAAAGTATTCTAAATTCAGAAAAATTTGATTTAATTATGAAAAAGTTTTTAAAATTAAATTTGTTTGTAAAAACAGGATTGTTCACATTAGTTTTAGGAACAGGACCATTATTGGTAATAATAATATTAGATAAGTTTGGACTTGTTAACGTTTCCAATCCAGTTGGTTTTGGTATTATATCATTTATAACTTTTTGGCCCGCAATTATTTTAATAATAATTGGCGCCTTCAAACAATATTTTAAAAAATAGTTTACTATTTAATGAGTCCTTGCATTTTTTGACCTATTTCCATACCCCATTCCATAGATACTTTCATGGATTCTTGTGCAATTATAGGAGCTTTTTCGGAAATCTTTTTTCCAATTGGAGAACCTAACATTAAAATAGCTGCTTTTAAATCATCTTCAGAAAAATGATTTTTATAGACAGGAACCATTTTTTCAATTAAACTAGCAACCATTTCAGTTTTAAGTTCTTTGAATTTTTCTTCGTTTACAGAAACACCGAACATATCAGCCATCTGATTAAATGTTGCATCGAATGTCTGTATATTTCCTTGAGCGTTTAAGAAATCAGTTAAAAGGTTTTTATAGTTGTCATCTTGAGAAAATCCTAAATTAATAGAAAATAAAAAGATTAAAGTAAAAAGTGATTTTTTCATTTTTGTTTTTTTTTAAATATAAAACATTTTAATTAGAATGTTTTAAAAATTAAATTTCTCTATCAATAAGATCTGTTACCACATAATATCTAGGATCATCAATTGATTGTTCTATGCTATTAGCAATAGAGGGGTTAGCTTTTAAAAGAAGTACCTTACATTCAGGACTTAAGTGGGTAAGTTTAACTCTTTTATTTACGCTAGTGTATTTTTGTATTATATTCTCAATTGATTCAATTCCTGAGTGATCACTAACTCTTGATTCAATGAAGTCGATTTCAATATTTTTTGGATCATTTTGAATATCAAACTTAGAATTGAAATTTTGAATTGAACCAAAAAATAATGGTCCCCAAATTTCATAAACTTTAGTTCCGTCATCTTTTATTCGTTTTCTAGCTCGAATCATTGTTGCATTTTCCCATGCAAAGACTAAAGCTGAAATAATAACTCCAACAATCACAGCAATTGCTAAATCTTGCCAAACAGTAATGGCTGAAACCGTTATAAGAACAAAAGCATCTGATTTAGGTATTTTGTGTAATATTCTAAAACTACTCCAAGCAAAAGTCCCTATAACTACCATAAACATTACACCAACTAATGCTGCGATAGGAATCTGTTCTATAATGTTTGATCCAAAAAGAATAAAGCACAATAAAGATATTGAAGCAACAACACCTGATAAACGACCTCTTCCTCCCGAATTAACATTAATTATTGATTGACCTATCATAGCACATCCACCCATTCCTCCAAAAAGACCATTTAAAAAATTTGCTCCACCTTGAGCTAAACATTCGCGATTACCACTACCTCTTGTTTGAGTTATTTCGTCTACTAAATTAAGAGTCATTAGTGATTCAATTAACCCTACTGCCGCAAGTAATATTGCAGTTGAGATAATTAAATCCCAGTGTCCATTTATTGTGTAAATTAATTCAAAAATTTGACCTTGAAACACAGGTAAACTTCCTTTTAATCCTTCCCCACCTCCATCTGAAATAAATGATCCAACTGTTGAAACATCAATATTACCAACAATTGTAATCAGGGCTACACTTACAATAGCAACTAGAGCTGCAGGTACTTTATTTGTTAGTTTAGGTAATAAATACATAATTAGCATAGTTATCCCAATTAATACAAGCATAGTATACAGTTCTGCACCACTTATCCATTGGGAACCATTAATTGTGTTTTCTTGAAACAAACCTAATTGAGATAAGAATATTACAATTGCTAATCCATTTACAAATCCCATCATTACAGAGTGAGGAATTAATCTTACAAATTTTCCTAATTTAAAAACACCAGCTAAAGCCTGAATCAATCCAACAATTAATAAAGTAATAAATAACCAGTGTAAACCTAAATTATCCACAGGATTTAATAAGGAATCCCCTACTTCATTTCCTTTTTGAATCATATGAATCATCACAACTGCCATCGCACCGGTTGCTCCTGAAATCATCCCAGGTCTTCCACCAAATAACGCAGTTATTATACCCATTATAAAAGCACCGTATAAACCAACAAGAGGATCAATTCCAGCAATAAAAGCAAAGGCTACAGCTTCAGGTACTAAAGCAAGAGCTACAGTAATACCAGATAGAATATCATTTTTAGGGTTTTGACTAAAGTTTCTTAGTATTTTTTTCAAAAGAAAGTATTTAAAAAATTAAAGGCGCAAAACTAATATTATTCCCCTATAAACAGTATTAATTATAATAAATTTGAAATGTTTTACTTTATTCGAATGTAGAACTATAAATTATTGACTATATCATAACATTAGCCAATAATTTTTATCATATTAGTTATTTATTATATTTAAATATGAATCGAGTAGAAATAGAAAACAAATTAAATTTATTAAAAAATAATTGGAAGCTTATTAATGATAAAATTCAAATTAATATTGAATTTTCTAATTTCAACAAAGCTTTTAGTTTCATGGCTGATATTGCCAAAGAATGTGATATGATAAATCATCATCCACGTTGGACAAATGAGTATAACAGATTAGAAATAATTCTATTTACTCATGACAAAGGAGCAATAACTGAACTAGATTTAGAACTAGCTCAAATAATTGACAAAAAATTAGTTGATTTAAAGTGAAGAAAAAACTAATAATAGCAATTATAGTTACTATCGTTTTGTACTTGTGGGCTGAGCTAGGTGTTGGAATTTTTTTTCAGGATTCTTGGGGAGGTGACTAAACTTTCTAATCTGTTTTATCAAAAAACATATTAAGGTTCAAATCTCTTGAAATTAAATAAACCTTATCCCCTTTTTCTTTACGTTTTCTAAGATTATTTAACTTGATTTTTTCAGGTTCTGTTAGTTTTTCTTCCAATAATGCTATTTCATCAGGGTTTCTAGGAAAATATAATTCATTGAATTTTTTATAACCTAAAAAAGGAAAAGACGGTTCATTTACTTCAAACTCATCTCCGTAACTTATTTCATTTATTTGAATTGACTTTAAAATTTCATCAGAATTTGAATATTTATCCATATTGAGTCTTAAGCAAACTTTGCTTTGGTTATCAATAAACCACAAACAGTTCGAGATTTTTAAAATCCCACCTAATGAGTTTCTAATTGTTTTTTGATTTTGTATTAACTTTAGAAAACTTGATTCCAAAAAAGATATAGATCCACCACTGCTGTTATATCTAGCATAATGATCCTTGTTAAATTCTTTAACTGTAACATAATACTTTATTTCTCTCCACGTTTTTACTGTTTTAAAAACTGGAACTATTAAGGTTTTTTTTGTTATACCTTCTCTATTTATAATTATTTGGTAGAAAGAAAGTAAAATCAAAATAACTAATATTGGTGCAGTATATATATTTAGAAAATCTAAACCACCTTCCAAAATCGAATAGAAAGTAAAGGATAAAGCAAATATTAATAATTTGAAGTTCACTTTTGTTGATTTAATTTCTTTCATATTCAAAATTTTGATTAAATATATTAAAAACATTCAAAGAGGATGTTTTAGCTAATTTTAAATAAAAACTTATATTTAGAAAATGGACAAAAAATTTATTTTAGCCTGTATAGTTTTAATGTATGTTTCATCTGTATATTTTATATTTAGAAGCCAATATATTATGGGTGGTATTCAAATATTAATGGGCTTATTATTCACTTATTTGTACTCAAATAAAAAATAAGATTGAAGCTAGACATTTATAAAATTAATGCTTTTACAAGTAAGATTTCTGGTGGAAACCCTGCCTGTGTAATACCATTAGAACATTGGCTTGAAGATGATTTACTTCTATCAATAAGTAAAAAAAACGCTGTAGCAGAAACGGCTTTTTTCATTCTTAAAGGTGATACTATTCTTTTAAGATGGTTTACACCAGAAATAGAAATGGATTTGTGTGGGCATGCTACATTAGCAACGGCATATTGTTTAAATTCAATTTTAAATCACCCAGACAAATCAATTAAATTTGAAACTAAAAGTGGAGATATTACTGTCGATTATAAAGATGGTAAATATCATATGGATTTTCCATCAAGAGTACCTGTAAAATCAGATTTACCAAAACTAATTTCTAAATCACTAAACTTAAAACCATTAGAAATTTACAAATCAAGAGATTATTTGTTGATTTATGATTCTGAAGAAGAGATCAAAAAAATTAAAATCAATACTCACTATTTTGATCAAATAAACTTAGATCCTGGAGGAGTTATTGTTACTGCAGAGGGAATTAGTTCTGACTTTGTATCTAGATATTTTACTCCACAATCAACTATACTTGAAGATCCGGCTACTGGATCATCACATTGTTCTTTAATTCCTTTTTGGTCCAAGAGGCTAAATAAAAATCATTTATCCTCAGTTCAGCTTTCAAAGAGAATTGGTGAATTTGAATGCATCAACCATTCAAAAAGAGTTACAGTAATTGGAAACGCTGTGAATTATTCACAAACAACTATTACTATTTAATTTTACTATATTGATATAAACTATTTGAGCATGAAAAGGTTTGTATTACTTGTTTTTATTTTCTTTAATTCTTGTTATAGTCCGACCGAAAACAAAAAACCAAATGTCATAATTATTATGACAGACGACCAAGGTTTTGGAGATTTAGGAATTAATGAAAATCCTAATATAATAACACCAAATATTGATCAGTTTGCTAGTGAAAGTATTCAGTTTGATAACTTTTTTGTTTCGCCTGTTTGTGCTCCTACTAGATCTAGCTTGATGACTGGAAGATATTCTCTTAGGACAGGAGTTAGAGACACTTACAATGGAGGAGCAATAATGTCTAGTACTGAGACTACAATTGCAGAAATTTTAAAAGAAGCTAACTATTCAACTGGAATTTTTGGAAAATGGCATTTAGGAGATAATTATCCATTTAGACCCTCAGAACAAGGATTTGATGAATCTATAATTCATCTGGCTGGAGGAATTGGGCAAGTTGGAGATTTTACTAATTATTACAAAGGAAATACAAGTTATTTTGATCCTATTCTTTGGAAAAACAACAAACAACAACAATACGATGGTTATTGCTCTGACATATTCGCTGAAAATGCTGTAAAATTTATTGAAAAAAATGAAAATAACCCCTTTTTCTGTTATTTGTCATTTAATGCTCCCCATACCCCATTGCAGGTTCCAAAAAAGTATTACAATATATATAAAGATCTAGATCCCGTAGTAGGTTTTAAGGATGAAAGTCTAGCATCAAAAATGAGTGAAAAAGATAAAGAAGATGCAAGAAGAATATATGGGATGGTAACCAATATTGATGATAACATTGGTAAAGTATTAAACAAATTAACAGAACTAGGAATTGAAGAAGAAACTATAATAATTTTCATGACTGATAATGGCCCTCAACAATTTAGATATAATTCTAATATGAAAGGGTTAAAAGGAACAGTCTATAATGGAGGCACAAGAGTACCATTTTATATTAAGTACGCTGAAAAATTTAAAAATCCTAAAGTGATTAATAGAATGTCCGCACACATTGATGTGTTACCAACAATATTAGAGTTGTGTAATTTAAAAATTCCTAATGACAGAAAAATAGACGGACAAAGTCTTGTTCCTTTAATTAACTCCAAAACTTTTAATGATAGGTATTTGTTTTCATATTGGACTAGAAGATTTCCAGAAAAATATATAAATATGTCTATTCAAAATGATAATTATAAACTAGTAGGAAATAACGACTACAATAGTAAAATTAAAGACTTTGAATTATATGATTTAATTACTGATCCATTAGAAAGTAAAAATGTAATTAATCAAAATATTGAAATAGCAAAATCTTTTAAAATAGAAATGGACAATTCTATTGATGATTTATTAGAATCTGAAAATATTAAAAATCCACCTAGAATAATTGTTGGTTTAGAATTTGAAAACCCTACAGTTTTAAATAGAAATGATGCATCAGGTGAAAGAGGGATATGGGCACAAAATGATATTTATTCTTATTGGAAAGTTAATTTTAAAAAAGGGACTTATGATTTTAAATTTAAATTCAAAGATTCCATTACAAACAAAGGAACATTATTTACAGAAATTAACAATAGAGTTTACAGTAAAAAAACAGAAAAAGTAGTTAGCAGTACTATAGAAATGAATGATATTAGTATTGAAAATAGCGAGTTTAATTTATTATCATTTTTAAAAGTAAATAATAAAAAAATATTTCCGTTTTGGATTGAAATCCACAAACAAAATTAATTACAATTAGCTATATAAAGATCCCAATTTTTTGTAGTGGGAGCATTTGGAAAATAGTAACATTCTTTATCTCCATTTGAATAAGTTAAGTTTTTCCAAAATCCTGTTGGAATATGCACACCTGTTTCCCTAACTTGGTGACCTGGATCAAAAACAAGCTCAATTCTAACTCTTATATCTCCAAGTGATACTGACCAGTCTCTTACTTGTTGTTCCAATTGAGCCCACTCTCCCCTATTTAAGTCATCGATTTGCATAGCACAATTTACAAACGAAAATGTCTTATTTAAATTATCTTCTGAGTCACTAAAAGTAGCTGCAGGTGCTAAATGACCTTTATCCCATTCGTTTTTATAATAATCAGCATTATCACTTGTTTTAATACCTGGTTCTAAATAAAAATTTTTATTTCCTCTATCAACATTTTTTGGTCTATTAGAAACAGAATACTCTATCCAATTTGGTTGTTCGTAAACTTCATTATAAGAAACAGTAAAAATTCCCTTGTTTATAATAATTTCTTCTCTTAAATCAGGAAATACACAACAATCTGAAGATGAACCTTCACATGAGATGATAAAAAGAATTAGAAAAAATTTTAAAACATATTTCATATTATAAATTTAAGATTAGTTTTATAAAAAATTTAAATAATGAAAAAATTAATAATAATATTTGTTTTAATTCCATTACTAAGTATTGCTCAAGAAGTTCAGAAAGTTGAGGTAGTTAAATCTGATACTCAGATTGAAAATTTAAATAAATTACTAGGGCAAAATGAAATTAAAATTGATTTTTTAGATTTCATAATATTCCCTGCCTTAACGTTGGGTTATGAAAAAAACAGAAATTCTTCTACTGCTTATGGTGCAACAATGTTTATTAATTTTGATACTGATTTGGGTTCAGAATGGAATGATAAATTTGCAATTACACCGTATTACAGATTTTATTTTTTAGAATCTCAAGATTACGGAGGTTATGGTGTGTTTGCTGAAATCTTTACTAAGTTTTCGTCAGCTAAAATTGAGAATTATTCAGATGCAAAATCAGAATCTTACACTGACATCTCACCAGGACTTGCAGTAGGTAGAAAATGGATAAACAGAAAAGGGTTTACTTTTGAATTAATGTTTGGAGTTGGAAGAAACCTACTGTATGATGAAGATGTTAACGGAATGAATACCGCAACTATTAGAAGTGGAGTGTCTATTGGAAAGAGATTTTAAATAACAAACATTCTTTAGGGTATCTTTAAAAGATTTTTCTTAACTTAACCTTTCTGAATTTTTCAGAATTAACCAATTAATTTATATTAAAATGAAAAAAATATTATTATTAGGCGTTTTAGGGTTGTTTATTTCTTGCGCTAATCAAAATCAAGAATGTGAAACCGTTTCAAATGGATTTACATCAACCGAAGGTGAACAAGTTACAATGGGAAGCCAAGAAACAGTGGACATATTTCTTCAAATCGACAAAGCTTGGAACGATAGAGACTATGATGCAATTAAATCACTTGTTAGTGAAGATGCTCAACTTATGAATGAAAAAGGTGAAATGCTTGTAGGAGCTCAAGCTTTTGCAGACTATATTGAAAAAGATTATCAAGAAACTGTTGTTCAAAACGGTCAAGAATGGGGTTGGACAATTAACTATGCATTTGCTGTTAAACCAACAAATTCCGATAGAGGAGAATATGTTAATGCAAGATTTACTGGATCTTCAGGTGTCTACGAAGAATGGTATCAAATTGCTGATGGAAAATTAATTTCATGGCATCAGACAAAAAGAACTTTAGCTGCAGAATAATTTTAAAAAATAAAAACATGAAAAAAATATTATTATTAATTAGTCTTATAGCAGTATCGTGTTCTTCGAATCCTGATTACGATGCAAATTTAGAACTTGCTAAAAAATGGGTTCAAGCATTTGAAACTGGTGATATAGAATTATGGAAAGAAGTTGTTTCTGAAGATGTTCAAGATGTAGCACCAATGTACGGCATGGGAAGAGTTGGATACGATGCATCATTTCAAGTGGCAGATTTTTATGTAAAAAATTACACAGATGTAAAATTCAATGAACCTGTATGGTTACCTGGAATTGATACTTTAACAATGAGACCAGATGGTAGTGTTAGAGCTTATGGTAGGTGGAGCGGAACTAGTAAGTCTACTGGAAGGGAATTTAGCTTAATGTCTTACCATAATTTTGATTTCAAGGATGGAAAAATTGTTACCACAGGAGAATATTTTGATGCTACTGGAATGGTAAATGCTGTCGGTCCTGCTCAAAGAAATGTTGTAGTATTTACTGCAAAAGTTAGCAAAAAGAATATTGCTAAATATCAAGAATTAATGGATTCTGATGACGGTTTAACAGTAACTAGAAATGCTGAAGGCTGTACTCATTTAGAAGCTTTTTACAATGAAGAAACTCAGACTTATTTTATTTATGAGTACTGGGACTCTTATGAACAATATGAAGCTTATTTAAATTGGAGATTCAATGAAGATCCAAGTAAACTTGTTGCTAAAGCAATACCTTTGGTTATTGGAGGTGAAAAAGGAATGCAAGCTCACTTTAACAATA
>CABXBY010000038.1 GCA_902510655.1 uncultured Bacteroidota bacterium
TGACATTTGGTCTTGCTTTTCTAGAAACTACTGCAAGTCCTTACATATTATCAATGGGTAATTCCAAAACAGCAATTCAAAGATTAAACTTAGCTCAGTTTTTCAATCCACTAGGTTTAATAGGAGGTCTTATTATAGCACAACAATTTATCTTAAAAAACTTAAAATCAGATGATATTTATGATTTTTCAACTTTAGAAGAAACCAGTAAGATGGTTATAAGATCTTCAGATTTGATAGTAATTAGGGATCCATACGTTGTGTTAGGATTATTTGTAATAGGGATGTTCTTCCTAATTCTGTTCTATAAAATGCCTGAAAATAAAAATAATGATAAAGTAAATGGGTTAAATAAGACATTATCAAATTTAACTAAAAATAACATATATATTGGGGGAGTGATTGCTCAAACTCTTTATGTTGGAGCCCAAATAATGTGTTGGACTTATATATATCAATATGCAGAAGGAATTGGAATAAATAGCGAAAAAGCAGCTGACTACCAATTCGTAGCATTTATATTGTTTTTCATCGGAAGAGGGACAGGGACATTTTTATTAAAATATATTATTTCAAAAAAACTAATGTTAATTTTTGCTACAATGGCTAGTTTATTTTCTTTTGGAACTATTTTCAATGATGGATATTTTGGCTTATACTGTTTAGTATCAATATCTTTTTTTATGTCAATAATGTTTCCAACAATTTATGGTTTATCATTAAAAGGATTAAATGAAGTGGAATGTAAAATTGGAGCAGCAGGACTAGTAATGGCAATCGTTGGAGGGGCTTTAATGCCAACGCTTCAAGGCATGATAATAGACATTGGAGGTGTGAATGTTAATGACATTCAAATATTTGGTGTATCTGAGGTAAATTTTTCATTTGTGCTACCTTTATTATGCTTTATTTATATAATGTTTTATAGTAAAACTGTTGTCAAATGAAAAGATTTTGTTACACTTTAGATCTGAAAGACAATAGTAAACTCAAGCAAGAATACATAAAACATCATAGCAACGTTTGGCCTGAAATTATTAACAGTTTAAAAGAGTCCGGAATAATTAAAGCTGAGATTTACAATATTGGTGACAGGTTGTTCTTATTGATTGACACAAATGATGAGTTTACTGAGGAAAAAAAAAGAAAATTAGATTTAAAAAATTCAATTGTACAAAAATGGGAGGCATTAATGTCAAATTATCAAAAAAAAATAGAATTCTCAAAATCAGAGAATAAATGGGTCAGGATGAATAAAATTTTTGAATTATAAATATTAAATAATTTAATACCCATATTTATCTTTCCAATTTTTTTTTAAAAACTCCCTTTGTAGATTCTCTCTTGAATTATTGCCAGGTTCATAAAACTTAGTCCCTTTTATTTTTTCGGGTAAAAATTCTTGACTTATAAAGTTATTTTTAAAATCGTGAGCATATTTATAATTTTCTCCGTATCCTAACTCTTTAATCAATTTTGTAGGGGCATTTCTAATTTCAAGTGGAACAGACACATTTCCAGTTTCTTCAACTTTTTGTTGAGCTTTATTTATTGCATTATATGATGCATTACTCTTTACCGAACATGCAAGATAAGTCGCGCATTGACTTAAAATTATTCTAGATTCAGGATTTCCAATTATTGAAACAGCTTGAAATGTATTATTTGCTATTACTAACGCTGTTGGATTGGCATTACCAATATCCTCACTAGCTAGAATAATCAATCTTCTAGCTATAAACTTGACATCTTCCCCACCCTGAATCATTCTAGCTAACCAATAAACAGCCGCGTTAGGATCGCTTCCTCTTATTGATTTAATAAAAGCTGAAATAATATCATAATGTTGGTCACCAGACTTATCATAATGAATTGTATCATTTTGAATCATGGATGTAACGTTCTTATCAGTGATAATTATTTCTTCACTTTGATGAGCATTGATTATCAACTCAAAAATATTTAGAAGTTTTCTAGCATCGCCACCAGAAAATTTCAATAAAGCATTAGTTTCCTTAAGTTTTATTGATTTTTTAGACAATACTTCATCTGTTATTATAGCTCTATTTAAAAGCGTCTCTAAATCGTTTTTATTAAACGAATTCAGCGTATAAACTTGACATCTTGATAATAGTGCGGATATAACTTCAAAACTAGGATTCTCAGTTGTGGCACCAATTAAAGTAACCCAACCTTTTTCAACTGCTTGAAGTAATGAGTCTTGTTGAGATTTACTAAATCTGTGAATTTCATCAATAAATAAAATAGGGTTTTTTGCGGTAAATAACCCCCCACTCTGTTTTGCTTTATTAATTACTTCACGAATATCCTTAACTCCAGAATTTATAGCACTTAGAGTGTAAAATGGTCTTTCTGACTCCACAGCTATAATATTTGCTAAAGTAGTTTTACCAATTCCAGGTGGACCCCAAAATATAATTGATGGAATCAATCCTCTTTTAATATGCTGAGTTAAAATTCCTTTCTCACCAACTAAGTGAGATTGACTAATATAGTCTTCAAGTTTTTTTGGTCTTAATCTTTCAGCTAGTGGTTCATTCATTTAATTAAAATTTTAGTTTAGCTAAAATAGGATGATGATCAGAAGCCCAACGACCCTCAGGTGTTTTAATAATAATGTGACGTGAATTTATAAGTTTAAAATTTTTTTCAAAAACATAGTCAATTCTACTTTTTGAAACAAAATTTAATTTAAAATTATTAAATGTTCCATAAGATTTATCTGTCTTTTTAAGAGTTTTATTGGTGTCATTAAAATTACTTTGAAGATTTATTATCGGTTTAGAATTATCTGGTGAATTGAGATCTCCGGTAATAATAATATAGTCATCTGGTTTTGTTAATTCATTAATCATATTAATAATAAGATCAGCCGATTTTTCCCGTGCTAAAACACCTATATGATCAAAATGAGTATTAAAAACCCATATTTTATTATTATTTACTTTGCTCTTAAATACTCCATACGTACAAATTCTTTCCATGGAAGCGTCCCATCCTACAGAAATTTTATTTGGACTAGAAGAAAGCCAAAATGTGTCCGAATTTATTAATTCAAATAAATTTTTGTTATAAAACACAGGGCTATACTCACCCTTTGTTTTGCCATCATCACGACCAACACCGACAAACGAATAATTGGACAGATTAGAATTTAAAAACAATAATTGCGAATGATTAACTTCTTGTAATCCTAAAAAATCAGGACTTTCGTTATTTATAAAATCAACAATAGTATTTCTTCTGTTTTCCCAAATATCTTTACCATCATTAGGATTATTGTATCTAATATTATAGGAAATTACTTTTATTTCTTCTGATACTAAACTTGACAGTAAAAAATAAATAAAAAGAAAGATTCTCATAATTAGCAATATTTAATAACTTTAAATTACTAATACATATTTAAATTTTTAATTAAATGAGAATATATTTTTTACTGATTTTATCACTATTGTTATATGAATGTCAAACAAGTCAAACTATTGAAATTGATTTAACTGAAAAAATAGTTATTCCAAAGCATTATGTGGTAAGTAAAACATCAGATCCAATTTTGATTGACGGGTTAGATAATGAAAAAGTATGGAAACAGGCTAATTACAGTGATGATTTTATTGATATTGAAGGATTTAAAACTCCAACTCAAAAAACTAATGTAAAGTTATTGTGGGATGAAAACTATTTATATGTTTTTGCTAAACTATACGAAAATCATATTTGGGGCGACATTACTAAAAGAGATGCAGTAATCTATTATAATAACGACTTTGAAATCTTTATCAACCCTAATAATCATGTGTTTAGTTATGGTGAAATAGAAATAAATGCCTTAGGAACAGTTTGGGATTTATACTTAAACAGACCATACAGATTAAAAGGCAAGGCAGATAACAGCTGGAACATTGAAGAATTAAAATCATCAGTAAACATAAATGGAACAATTAATAATGCTAATGATATTGATAATTTCTGGACTGTTGAAATGGCTATCCCGTTAAACAAAATATCACAATTAAAACGACCTTTAGATTATGATCATCCAAAATCAGGAGATGTATGGAGAATAAACTTTTCAAGAGTAAATTGGGATTACGAATTAGACAATGGAAAATACTTAAGAAAAAAAATAAATGATAAATACCTTCCCGAGTATAATTGGGTTTGGTCTCCACAAGGAACTATAAATATGCATCTTCCTGAAAACTGGGGATACTTAGTTTTTTCTAAGAATAATTATGAATATTTAAAACCAAAAGAAGAAATTCCTAAACATATTCTTTACGCGTTATTTAGAGAAGTATCATTTGGCAACTTAAAATATTTAAAAAATTTAAATACTAATACTTATATAAATTTTAAATTAAAAGACAACAATAAAAAAATTTCATGTAATTTTCTTAAAACTGACAAAGGTTTTACTTTGTCTATTAAGGACGGAAATATAAAATTTTCAATAGATGAAACAGGAAAAATTAAAAATAAATTATGATTAAAAAACTCATACTAATAGCAATATCAATTTTGTTTGTTAATTGTGGAAATGAAATCAAAGAGAATACTTTTACAATAAGCACTTGGACTGGTGCCGGTAAGGGATTTGAAAAAAAAAATTGGGAAAAAAAATTAAATTATTACGATTCTTTGGGAATAACAGAAGTTTTAATTCATGGATCACCAGAAATATTAAGGAAAATTATTCCAATAGCTAATAAGAAAAAAATAAAAGTGCATGGATGGATATGGACAGTAAATAGACCTGGAGATACTATTGCAAATAAAAATCCGGATTGGTATCAAGTCAACAGAAATGGAGATAATTCTTTAGACTATAGAGCATACGTTAATTATTATCAATGGTTGAGTCCATTTCATCCTGATGCCAGAAATCATATTATAAATAACGCCAAACAATTAATGGATGTTGATGGTCTTGCCTCAGTCCATTTAGATTACGTAAGATATCCAGATGTTATTTTAGGGGCAGATTTACAACCAAAATATAATATTGTACAAGAAGTTGAACTTCCTGAATATGATTATGGTTACCATCCTATTGCTAGAAAAAAATTTAAAGAAATCTTCAATAAAGATCCGTTAGATTTAAAAAATCCAGAACTATCAAACGAATGGAGACAGTTTAGGTTAAATGCCATAACTAGCTTAGTAAATGAAATTGTAGATATAGCACACTCAAAAAACAAAAAAGTTAGTGCAGCTGTATTCCCGTTTCCAGAAATGTCTAGACAAATGGTAAGACAAGCATGGAATGATTGGAATTTAGATTCAGCATATCCAATGCTTTATAATAATTTTTACAAAGAAAACATCAATTGGATTGGATTTGCAACAAAACAAGGTGTTAGTGACGTAGACTTCCCAATTCATTCTGGACTTTACAGTGGAGCATTAAAAAACCCTGGTGATTTTGAAAAAGCTTACAATATTTCTAAAGAAAATGGAGCAAGTGGTATTTCAATTTTTACAGCAGATGGATTAAATGATGAACAAAAATCATTTCTTGTAAAATTGAAAAACTCAAAGCAATAACAATTTGATGAAAAAATTCTTAATCTTAATTTTATTAACTCCAATTTTATCCTTTAGTCAAACTAAAAATTTAAATTATTCTTATTTAGCACTTGGTGATAGCTACACTATTGGAGAAAGCGTTAAAGAATCTGAAAGATGGCCCGTACAATTATCTAATTCGTTAAAAAATAAATTAAATAAGCCGATTATTATTGCCAAATCTGGTTGGACTACTGACCAATTAATTGACACTTTAAATAAAATAAAATTTAATAAAAAATTTGACTTCGTATCATTACTAATTGGAGTCAATAATCAATATAGGGGAAGAAGTATTGAGAAATTTAAACAAGATTTCATATTACTTTTAAATAAATCTATTATATATGCTAATGACAACAAGGAAAGAGTTATTGTTGTCTCAATTCCTGATTGGGGAGTAACTCCATTTGCAAAAGACAGAAACAGATCTATAATTACTACTGAAGTTAATGCATTCAACAAGGTGATTCATGATGAATGTAAAAAAAATAATATTACATTTTTTAATATAACAGAAATATCAAGAAAGGCTTTAAATGATAATTCATTAATAGCTGAAGACGGATTACACCCAAGTAAAAAAATGTACAAGCAATGGGTTAAAATGATAAAACCTTACTTTAAAAAGTTTTAAAAATGAATTTAAAAAAAATTGCAATAGAAAAAGATAGTGCTGATGATTTAAAAACTTTTAAATCAAAGTTTTTAAATAGCCCAAATGAAATATATCTAGACGGAAATTCTCTAGGAAAACTCCCAGTTGAAAGTATTAAATATTTAAATGAAGTAATTAATAATCAATGGGGTCAAAATTTAATACGTAGCTGGAATGACAATTGGTTAAAATTATCCGAAAAAATTTCTTTTAAAATGTCAAAACTAATTAACTCGGATAATGCCGAAGTTTTGGTAGGAGAATCAACATCAGTGAATCTTTACAAGATTTTATATTCTCTGTTAAATAGTTGTCAGTTCAAAAAGAACCTAGTAACTGACTGTTTAAACTTTCCAAGTGATATCTACATCATTGAAGGGTTAAAAGAATACACGGAAAAAAAAGAAATTACTATTTTAAATTATAATAGTAATTTAAGCTGTAACGTTGACGTTTTAAAAAAATCAATTCAAGAAAACCCTGGTATATACTGTTTAAGCCTTGTAACCTACAAAAGCTCCTTTCTTTACCCTATTAAAGAGTTGAATGAATTTGCTGAAAATAATAAAAGTATAATTGTTTGGGACTGTAGTCATGCAATTGGAGTTATAGATATTGATGTTAAAGATTCTAAAACAAAAGCTGCTATTGGATGTACATATAAGTTTTTAAATGGTGGTCCAGGTTCCCCCTCGTTCCTCTATGTATCTAAAGAAATATTGAGTCATTCACAAAACCCTATAAAAGGATGGTTTGGGCATTTAAAACCTTTTGATTTTGAAAACAAATATAAACCTGCTGAAAACATAAATAAATTCAAAGCAGGCACTCCTTCTGTACTTTCATTAGTTCCCGTAAATACTGGGCTAGATCTTGTTCTTGAAGCAGGAATAATAAATATTAGAAATAAAAGTATTGAATTAGGCGAGTATTTAATAAAAATCATAAATATTGAGCTAAATAAATTTGATGTAAAAATAACATCACCAATTGAATCAAAATCTAGAGGTTCACATATTACAATTCAACATAAAGAAGCTTGGAAGATTTGTAAACTCCTTATTAAAGGTGATAAAAATAGAAAAAAAATAATTCCTGATTTTCGACCAGAAAACAACATTAGATTAGGGTATTCTCCTCTTTATGTGAGTTTTATTGATCTTTATGAAACTGTTATAACTATTAAAGAAATTTTAGAAAACAAAGAATACTTAAAAATCGATGACAGTAAATATGAGGTTACCTAAAAGCTAATCTAAACAAAGTTCAGTTGTTTTAAAACCAAGATTTTTATATTCATTATGAATTGTTTTAAGCAACGAATATTCAGAAAAAGAATCTTGACCTAACTCCCATATCATAATTCCAGAAGCTTGCTCTCCAGCAAGTTTTACTTTTGATTTAATTGTTGGTCTTCCATTATAAAATTTAGAGCCAACATTATCTAGTTCAGAATAAGAACTGTTTAAAGAAACCATTTGTCCAAAAGTGAAAGATGTAACATTTGAAGAATTAGAAAAATCATAGCCATAAAAAGGAACTCCTAATGTTAATTTATCATGGGAAACACCATTGTTTTTCCAAAAATTTATTGACTCATTAGCATTATTATATGAACTATGTTGACCAGAAACTGTTGGGTTCCATGGACCAGTAAAATCATAAGCCATTAGGTTAATAAAATCGAAAGTTTGTATAGCTTCATCAGTGATGTTATTAAACTTTGTTGTTCCAGGTAATGCAGCTGTCATTCCCTTTCCTTTTGCTGATAAAGCACTTTTTAATTCAATTACAAAAGGACTGTATCCTGGTGTAACATATTGCCATTCTAAATCAACATCAACACCATCTAAACTATTGTCCACAACAAAACTAACTAACTCATTAACTATTGTAGGCCTATTTTCTTTAACATCAATTAAATTTGACCATATCGAAGCTTGTTCGTTTGTCAAATATCCACCACCAATAGAAATATAAATTTTTATATTATTATTATCATTTCTCGCTTTTAAAACAACATCACTGAAATCATTAATTATTAGTTTTCCATTTGAACCAGGGTTAGCAAATGCAAGGTTTAAATGAGTTAACTTACAGTATTCAATATTATTATTTAATTCAAATCTGTAAGAAGGTAAATAACCAACTATCCTTGCTGATTTATCTGTTGTGATTACTTCTTCTTCAATATCTTCATCTTTAGAACAGGATATTAAAACAACAACACACAAAAAAAGTAAACGTTTAATCATTTGAATTAGTCGATTTATTATTTAAATATATTGATATACAATATATTATTGGGGTCATAAGAACCCATGTTGATTGAGATTGAAAAGTAACAGGTCTTCCTAAAATTTCAAAAAGAGTAGGATTATAATACGAACCTAAAGGCATTAAAGGACCCCACGATAAATCTCCACTTATACCTAACTGATTATGATAAATAAATACCTCAACATAAATATTTTGTGCTACAAACCAAACGAGAAGGACTAGAAAAATTGACCAATTCCATTTTTTAAAAATATAAGGAGATTTATTAAATATTTTTTTAACTAGAAATAAACCAATCCAAACAATAAAAACATCACCTAATGAATTTAAAACCCAATTCAAATCCTGAGGAATAGCGCAATTTAAAGCTTCTGACCTTCTTTCACTCACTGGAAGACCATCGAATATACCATAGGTTAACCATAATTCAAATCCAGCTGCGCAAATAAAAAAAGTTGAACACAAAATTATAGCTGTATTGTAAGAAATATTTTTTTTAATTAAATAATACAAACCCAAAACAACTGGAGATAAGGCAAAAGCATAAAGTCTAACAACAAGCCAAAGTTCATTATTAGTTAATTCGCACATATTTAATTAGTTACTGTTATAAATAAAGTTAATAATTTTATAACAAATTTAACTCTTCCCACTTTTTCATCAGAGAATCTAATTTAGATTTTTTATTTTCATAGGAGGAAAAGAAATTATCTCTAGAAA
>CABXBY010000039.1 GCA_902510655.1 uncultured Bacteroidota bacterium
TCTGAGGAACAGTATTAGGCATTTCAATAAAGGAAGTGATTCCTCCAGCTACAGCTGCTTTTGACTCCGAGCTTATAGTTGCTTTATGGGTTAAACCGGGCTCTCTAAAATGAACTTGATCATCTATTAGTCCAGGAATTAAGATTTTTCCTGAGGCATCTATAATCTTACAATCATTTGGCGCTGAAATATTTGGATTAATTTGACTAATTAAATCATTTATGATTAATAAATCAGATTCAAAAATATTTTCTTCATTTACAATTGTAGCATTTTTTATAAGAATTTTTTTCATTATTTATTAAATAAACTTTTAAACCTCATTAAAATTAAACCAAAAATTGCTTCAAAAATAATATTTCCATTCATCTTAGACTCTCCATAAATTCTGTCCTTAAATATAATTGGAATTTCCTGTATTTTAAATTTCTTCTTGAACGCCTTAAACTTTAATTCAATTTGAAAAGCATAGCCATTAAACATTATAGAATCTAAATTAATTTCTTTTAAAACCGTTGCTTTATAACCCACAAATCCAGATGTTGCATCTTTTACTGGCATACCTGTTATAATTCTGGAATAAAAAGAAGCGAAGTAGGACAGAATAATTCTACTTAATGGCCAATTAACCACATTAATTCCGTCAATATATCTAGAACCAATAACTACATCAAAATTTGAGATAAATAATTCTTTATAAATTCTAACCAAATCATTAGGATCGTGTGAAAAGTCAGCATCCATTTCAAATATGTAATCGTATTTATTTTTCAGTGCCCAATTAAACCCGTCAGTGTAAGCTTTTCCTAATCCATCTTTATTATCTCTAGAAAGTAAAAATACTCGCTCAGTATTTTTTAAGGCAATTGATTTTACAAGAAAACCTGTTTTATCTGGTGAATTATCATCAACAACTAAAATATTAAAATCTAAAGAAAGTGATAAAACACTCTTAATAATATTAATAATATTATCGGCTTCATTATAAGTCGGAACAATTACAAGAGCTTTAGTCATTTTATTTTTTACAAAAATACAGATTTAAGAAGTAAATTTAATTAAGGATTAGAATATTATTAATTTTGAATAATGAATGAACTAGAAATCATAGATTTTCCAATTCAAAATTGGATTAAAATAATTATAATTCTAGGTACAGTTCTCATTTTATTTTCAAGATTATATATTGGAAATAGATTTCAATATTTATTTTCATTTTGGAATATTCACCGTTACTTTCATTACAAATCTGGAGAAACTTTATCGCTATTTACCACAAACAATGTAATAATGTTTTTTTTAAGGATATTGACCACCGCTTTATTTTTATTTATGTTATTCAGAGATAGATATTTAACTAATCCAAAAGAGTTTTTTATTAAGCTTTCTATTGGATTAAGTGTTTTAATACTATTAAAATTTATAACTGAGAATATGTTTTCCTTTATTTTTAAGTTCAAAAAAAAATTAACTGAAGTAAATAGATACAGAATTGGAATTAAAAATTTATTTGCTGTCCATTTGTATTTCTTTCTATTGATAATGATTTTTAGTGATATATCATTAGAAAACATTTATACTATTTCATTCTTGTTATTTGTCATTTATAATATTATTTATTTAAAATTTATTTTAAATAAATTTTTAATCAAGGGGGTAATGGCTCTAGTATATTTTATTTTGTACATTTGCACGTTCGAAATCGCACCTATAATTGGTGTTATTTATTTAGTAAAATAAAAATAGTATTTATGAAAGTTAAATCAATTTTAGTTTCACAACCTGCCCCAACTATTGAAAATTCACCTTATATAACTTTAAAGAAAAAAAGAAAAGTTAAAATAGATTTTATTCCTTTTATTCATGTTGAAGGAATGACGGCAAGAGAAGTTAGACATCAAAAAATTGATTTATCAAAATTTTCGGCTATTATTTTAACTAGTAGAAACGCGATTGATCATTTTTTTAGAGTTGCTGAAGAAATGAGATTTCCAATCCCAAATGCTCTTAAGTATTTTTGTTTATCTGAAGCCGTTGCATTTTATCTACAAAAATATGTTGTTTACAGAAAAAGAAAAATATATGTAGGGGGAAGAACTTTTGAGGATCTTTCAGTTCAAATAGAAAAATACAATGAAGAAAGTTACTTAATTCCAAGTGCTGATGTATTATCACCAGCAATCCCAAAAAAACTTGATGAACTTGGAGTTAGATGGACTCAAGGAACATTCTATAAAACAAAAATTAGCGATTTATCTAGCCTAAAAGATGTTTACTATGATATATTAGTTTTTTTTAGTCCATCTGGTATAGAATCTTTACTTTCTAACTTTCCTGATTTTAAACAAAATGATACTAGAATAGCGGTTTTTGGTAAAACGACAGTAAAAGCAGCTGAAAAAGCTGGATTAAGAATTGATATTTTAGCGCCTACGCCTAAAGTACCTTCGATGTCTAAAGCATTAGACATATACATAGAAAAAGCAAATAAAAAATAAATTATACTTTTATTCTACTTTTAAAAGTTTTAACAAACCCATCAAAATCTTCTTGAGATTTAATATTCTTATAATTATCATCTTTAAATAGATGCAAATAAATTTCAATTTGTTTAGGATTCAAATAACCCTTAACAGGGCTAATATAATTCATTTGAGAATCAAAAAATAAAGTTGAGGGATAAGCATTGATTCCTAAGAATCTAGTAAATTCATGAGAAGAATTTCTCTTTTGAGTTCTACTACTGTCATAATTTGGATTTGTAAAGGTTTTGTTCATGAAACTCACTGTTTCATTTCCTTCAGCATTAAATTTTACAGCATAAAAATTATTATTAATGTAATTAACTATTTCAGGATTACTAAAGGTATTTTTATCCATTAATTTACATGGACCACACCAGTTAGTATAAACATCAATTATAACATTTTTTGGGGTAGTTTTCTGTAGTTTAGTAACCTGCTCTAAACTTATCCAATTTATATCTTGAGCTTGAATATTAGAGCATACTAAAACAAAAAATACTATGGAATATATTTTATATAATTTCAGCTTAATGTAATTATCATTCTGCATTATGAACTAATCTTTTTAGTGGCTTAATAATTAATATTACCAATACACCAAAAATTGTGCAAAAAATCGTAATTCCAGTGAAAGTCCAGAAATCCCCTGCTTCAGAAGCATTTTCACCAATTAATCCAGCTACTTTATTTCCAAGTCCTGTTGCTGCAAAATATGCACCCATCATAAAAGCTCCCCATCTGGCAGGGGCTAGTTTAGTTATAAATGAAAGTGCTACAGGAGATGCACATAACTCTCCAATAGTATGAAATAAATAAGCTAACATTAGCCAATACATAGCAGATTTTTGAGTAATCTCACCAGCAGCATTATAAGATACTTCGTTAGAAGCTAAAGACATAAATGAAAATCCTAAGCCCATAATAATTACTCCTACTGCCATTTTAAAAATAGATGAATGTTCGTACCCTCTTTTTTTCCACCAAATCCAAAAAGACCCAACTAAAGTGGCGAAAATTAATATATAAGTTGCGTTTGCAGACTGAAACCAACTTGCTGGAACCATAAAACTACCCAAAGCTAAATCAGTTTTTTGGGATGCATAAAGGTTCATTAAGCCGCCAGCCTGTTCAAAAGCTCCCCAAAACACTATAACGATAAGAAAAGCTAAATACGTAACTAAAATCCTGTCTTTTTCAATTTTATTGCCATCATTATAAACCACAATTGCAAATCCAACTGCAAAAGCAATTCCTATTAATAATAATCCATAGCTCCAGTCTCCACTATATCCTAAATAAACTCCCAATAAAGCGGTCAAACTAAATCCAAATAATGAATTTGATTTTTTAAAAATTTGTAAAAATAAATTAGAAGATTCATTGTCTGTTTTCTCTAACTCTATTTTATTTCCTACGTGAACTAAGTATTTTTGACCTTTCCAGTAAACAAATTGACCTATAGCCATCCCAATTCCAGCCAGACCAAAACCGTAATGCCAATTATAAACTTCCCCTACATAACCTACTAAAATTGCTGAAATAGCTGCACCAACGTTAATTCCCATATAAAAAATATAAAAACCCATGTCTCTTTTATCAATATCTTCATTACCATAAAGACCTCCAACCATAGTAGAAATATTTCCCTTTAAACATCCTACACCCAAAACAATAAATGTAAGTCCAGTATAAAAAGCCCATAATGCTTCAACCGCTAAAATACCATGGCCAAAACATAACAAAAGTCCTCCAACCATAACAGATTTTCTTTGGCCTAAAAATCTATCTGCTAAAATTCCACCAGGAATTGTTGCCAAATAGACAAACATAGTATACCAGCCATATAAAGCAATTGCAGAACCGTCACTCCAACCCATTCCAGGATTATCTCCTCCAGTCTCTGAAACTAAATACAAAACAAGAATTGCCCTCATTCCATAGTAGCTAAATCGTTCCCATAGTTCAGTAAAAAATAATACAAAAAGGCCTATTGGATGTCCAAAAAGTGTTTTGTGATGTAATTCAATTTGATTGCTCATAATTTTATTTAATATTTAATTATTTTCTTTCCGTGATAAAATTTTCCATTTGTAAGAGAATGTAAGCTTTCGAAATTCTCAAAAGTTATTCCCCCTGCCATAATAATTTCAAATCTATCAGGAACTAAAACTAACATTTTTTTTAGAGTTTCAACGGCATTTATTGCAAAACGCTCACCTCCAGATGTTAGGACTCCATTTATATTAGAATTTTTAGAGATTAAAGACAAAGAATCTAAAACAGAGTTAGTAGAATCTATAGCTTTATGTATAATGACATTCAATGGTTTGGAGATTTTCGAAAGTCTATTTATTTGATCAATATGAAAATTAGAATTTTCATTCAAACATCCAAACACTACACCATCTAACCCTACTCTTTTACAAAACTCAATATCATCAATCATAGTATTTATTTCATCCTCTGTATACTCAAAAGATGGATGTTTTGGTCTTATCATCACTCTTATTGGGATTTTTAAAATTGAAAATGTACTCCTAATTAAATCTCTTGAGGGAGTTAATCCATCTAAATCTAATCTTCCACACAACTCAATTCTGTTGGCTCCATTTTTTTCAGCCTTTAAAGCATCTTCTAATGAATCAACACAAACTTCTTTAACAATTTGCATTTAAGAAAGATACCTAAAAATGGTATCTTTTAAAAGTTTCGATTGCAGTGTAATCAGACATACCAATTTCTCTGAATTTTTTTGCTATGGCTCGATTTCGATCCTCAGTCCTAACCCAAAATTCTCTATTATCGTCACCTTGAAACATTACATTATCTTTTTGAGTTTGATGATAGAATATTGCTTTTCGTTTTCTTAAAACTTGATTTGGACTCATTGGAACTGCCATATCTATGAGATGGATTGGCCATTCATGCCAAGCTCCTCTATATAACCAGACCCAACAATCTTTCATAAAGGGTTTATTTTTAATATCATCTAAAACACTAAGGAAAATATCTAAACAAACTTTATGAGTACCATGAGGATCAGCTAAGTCCCCAGCTGCATAAATTTGATGAGGTTTTAAATTGGTAATAATATCTTTTGTGATTTCAAAATCCTTTTCACTTGGAAGATTTTTCTTAACAGTTCCCGTTTCATAGAAAGGCAACTTCAAAAAATGAACTTGCGAATCTGGGATTCCAAAAAATCTTGTAGCAGCAAGAGATTCTTTTTCTCTAATAATTCCAGCAATTTTTCTTATTTCAGTATGATTTAAAATCTCATTATTATCTTTTAAAATTTCTATAAGATTTTTATTTTCACAATTAGAATTTGGAAATGATGAACTTGTAACTTCTAAAAATTTTAGAACGTCAGAATTATTTACTGCAATATTTCCTGATGTTTGATAAACTATATGAACTTCGTGACCCTGAGAAACTAATCTATCGAAAGTACCCCCCATAGAAATTACGTCATCATCAGGATGCGGGCTAAAAATCAATACTCTTTTTTTTGCTGGTTTTGATCTTTCCGGCCTAACCTTGTCATCAGAATCGGGTTTTCCTCCAGGCCATCCTGTAATTGATCTATGTAATCTTTTATAAAAATCAAGGTTTAAATCATAATATGATTTAGTAAGTAATAGTTCCGATAGATGATTTTCATTATAATCAGACTCCGTTAAATTTAAAATTGATTTTCCTGTTTGTTCACAAAGCCAAGCAACTGCTTTAGCTTTTAATTCTTCATTCCAATCGCACGAACCTGTTTTCCAAGGTGACTTTATTCTTGTTAAATTCTCTGAAGCTGACTCGTCTAATACAAATGTTACATTATTATGTTTCTGTAAAAAACTAGATGGAATATTAGAATCTATTTCACCTTCAATTGCTTTTTGCACAACCACTGATTTATTATTTCCCCAAGCCATTAAAACAATTCTTTTAGATTTTCTAATAGTTCTAATTCCCATTGTAATTGCAGTTGTAGGAACATTTTCAATGCCGTAAAATGATTTTCTAGCATCATTTCTTGTCATATAATCTAGATGAACTAACCTAGTTAAAGAATTATAATTAGAACCTGGCTCATTAAATCCTATATGACCAGTTCTACCTATTCCTAATAATTGAAAATCAATACCCCCAGAATCGACAATTTTTTTTTCATAATTAGCACAGTAATTATTAATTCTTTCTTTTTGAATTGTCCCGTCAGGTATATGAATATTTTTCTTTTCTATGTCAATATGATCAAATAAATGTATTCCCATAAAATGATGATAACTATTAATATCATTTATATCCATAGGGAAATACTCATCAAGATTAAAAGTTATAACATTTTTAAAGCTTAAATTGTCCTCTTTATGCTTTCTAACTAATTCCTGATAAACAGAAATCGGAGATGAACCAGTTGCTAAACCTAAAACACAATTTTTATTTTGCTTTTGTTTTTTTATTATTAAATCTGCTATTTCGTTAGCTACAATTATCGAAGCCTCTTTTGAGTCATTAAAAATTACACTATGAATTTTTTCAAATCTAGTTTCTTCTAATGCACCAGTAGATTTATGACTTATATTCATCAATTCAATTTTTTAAGTTTATTCCAATTGTACTTTAAGCCCCAAGAAAACACAATAGCTATTGTTAAAAATGAAATTCCGTCATTTATTTGACCATAAATAAAATATCCTGTTGAAAACAAAAGAGAGTATATTGCGAAACATCCACATAACATACAAAGTATTCCTAATGGAACTGACCATTTTTCATTATCACCAGCTTTATTAAAGTATATATTTTGGCTTTTAGCTTCATTTTTAATTTTGTTCCATCCCGGCCCGCCTGGATTGGTTTTTTTACAGAAATTAATTAAAGTTTCTGTAGTATCTGGTTTGGTTAAAAAAGTTACTAAAACCCATATTATTGTGGTAAACAAAACAACTGCTGGAAATTTATAATAACTTGGATACATTCCAGAATCAGAAAACAACGTATTTCCTAAAGAAGAAAAATTTAAAATAATAGAAATAAATCCTGAAACGAACATTGCTGAAATTTCACTCCAAGCGTTTATTCTCCACCAAAACCATCTTAAAATAAAAATAAGTCCTGTTCCAGCGCCAAACATTAAAATAACGTCAAATAATTGAAGGGAATTTGTCAATAATAAAGCAAAAACAGCACTAAGAACAAATAAGCTTACTGTTGAGATCCTTCCAATATTAACAAGTTCTTTTTCACTGGCATGCTTATTAACCTGTTGTTTATAAAAATCATTTACAATATATGACGACCCCCAGTTTAAATGAGTAGAAATTGTTGACATATATGCTGCTCCAAGAGAAGCTACAACTATTCCTAAAAGTCCAGAGGGCAATTTTGTAAGCATAGCTGGATAAGCTAAATCTTGACCTAATTTATCAGGAGATATATTAGGAAAAGCTTCTTGAATGCTTGCTATATCTGGGAAAATAACTAAAGATGCTAAAGCAACAATTATCCATGGCCAAGGTCTTAATGCATAGTGCATAACATTAAAGAAAAAAGTAGCGCCAATTGCATGATTTTCATTTTTTGCAGCCAACATTCTTTGAGCAATATAACCGCCTCCACCAGGCTCAGCACCAGGATACCATGAACTCCACCACTGAACAGCCAGAGGGACTATAAGTAATGGAATATAAACATCCGGATTGTCAAAACTTGGTACAATAGAAAGTTTTTCTGAAACATTTTCGTTTAGTATTAAATTAGACAAACCACCAACCTCGGGTAAATTAACTAAATAATATGCTGCACCGATAGAGCCAACCATAGCTACAAAAAAGAGAATAAAATCAGTATACACAACGCCTCTAAATCCACCTACGGTACTAAAAACCACTGTTATAGAACCAGCATATAAAATAGTTTCTATTGGATCTAAACCCAGCATAATTTCTCCTATTTTAATAGCTGCAAGCGTAACACCAGCCATAGCCATCACATTAAAAATAACACCTAAATAAACTGCTCTGAATCCTCTTAAAAACTTACCTCCCCATCCGCTATATCTTAATTCATAAAATTCCATATCAGTGGATACATTTGATCTGCGCCAAAGCTTTGCATAAACAAAGACTGTTAAAAGCCCTGTAAAAAGAAATGCCCACCATACCCAATTTCCTGAAACTCCGTTATTTCTAACTATATCAGTCACTAAATTTGGAGTATCAGTTGAAAATGTTGTTGCAACCATTGAAATTCCTAACAACCACCACGGCA
>CABXBY010000040.1 GCA_902510655.1 uncultured Bacteroidota bacterium
ATTTTCAAAAAGACTGACCTGAGCTGAATTTTTATTTTCCTGGAATTTTGATCCAAACTTTAAAGCTTTTTCAATAAAAGTAATCCCATCTCCATTATCTTGTAAATACTGTGCTCTATTCACTCCCTCAAAGGAATCAAAACCGCCTGCATAAACTAAACTATCAAATGCTTTTTTGTTTGCAGATCTTAAGTCTATTGTTTTAGTCAAATCGAATATCGAATTATATCTTTTTTCTTTTCTACCCTCAATTATTGTTTTAACAGCACCAGATCCAACTCCTTTAACAGCTCCCATTCCAAATCTAATAGCATTATTATCATTTACTGTAAATTTATAAAACGACTCATTTACATCTGGACCTAATACTTTAATGGACATTCTTTTACATTCTTCCATAAAGAAACTCACTTGTTTAATGTCATTCATATTATTTGACAAAACCGCAGCCATATATTCAGCTGGATAATGAGATTTTAAATATGCAGTTTGATATGCAATTAAAGCGTAACATGTAGAGTGTGATTTGTTAAATGCATAGGATGCAAATGCTTCCCAATCCTTCCAAATTTTCTCAAGTATTTCTCTTTCAAATCCGTTCGACTCACCTCCATCTAGAAACTTTGGTTTTAGCTTACTTAATAAATCAAATATTTTTTTACCCATTGCTTTTCTAAGAAGATCAGCATCACCCTTAGAAAAATTCGCAAGTTTTTGAGACAATTGCATTACTTGTTCTTGATACACAGTAATTCCGTATGTTTCTTTTAATGATTCTTCCATAATAGGAATATCATAGGTTATATCTTCTTTTCCGTTTTTTCTATTAACAAAAGATGGAATATACTCAAGCGGACCTGGCCTATACAAAGCATTCATCGCAATTAAATCTTCAAAAACAGTCGGTTTTAAATCCCTTAAATATTTTTGCATTCCAGCACTTTCGTATTGAAATACCCCAACGGTTTCACCCTTTTGAAAAAGTTCATATGTTTTTGTATCATCTAAAGGGATCGAATCAATATCAATATCAATATCATGTTTGTACTTGATAAGCTTAACTGTATCTTTAATAAGAGTCAGTGTTTTTAAACCTAAAAAGTCCATTTTTAATAACCCTGCACTTTCAACAACAGAATTATCATATTGTGTAACGAACAAATCTGAATCTTTAGCTGTAGCTATTGGGACAAAGTTGGTTATATCGTCTGGTGTTATAATTATTCCACAAGCATGAGTTCCCACATTTCTAAGACTTCCCTCTAAAATTCTAGCCTGATTAATAGTTTCCGCTTGAAGATCGTCACCTGATGAAAGAGATTTAAGTTCTAATACATTTGAAAAATCCTCAGATCTTAGGTCATCATTTAATTTCTTTTCATCTTTTTCAAAAATATCTTTCAATTTTAAATTAGGAATAAGCTTGGCTATCCTATCAGCATCTCCAAGTGACAAGTCTAAAACCCTTGCCGTGTCTCTTATTGAAGATTTTGCAGCCATTTTCCCATAAGTAATAATTTGAGCTACTTGATTAGCTCCGTATTTTTCTATAACATATTCAATTACCCGTCCTCTTCCCTCATCATCAAAATCTATATCAATATCAGGCATACTTACCCTATCTGGATTTAAAAATCTCTCAAAAAGTAAATCATATTTTATTGGATCAATTTTAGTTATACCCAAACAATAAGCAACTACTGAACCTGCTGCAGATCCTCTTCCCGGACCAACAGAAACACCCATTTCAATTGCAGCTTTAATTAAATCTTGAACTATCAGAAAATATCCGGGATACCCAGAATTTTTAATAACGTTAAGTTCAAATAAAATTCTTTCTTCCAAATCATTATCTATGTCTTTGTAATGATTTTTTGCTCCTTCAAAGGTTAGAAATTTTAAATACTCATTCTCTAAATCAATATCTGAATCTGATTCAAAATCTTCAGGTATAGTAAATTTTGGAAGCAAAACATCTCTTGCCAGCTCATACACTTCAACTTTATCAACTATTTCAGAAATATTATCAAAGAATTCAGGATAATCTTTAAATAAAAACTTCATTTCATTTGAAGTTTTAAAATAATACTCTTGGTTTGGTAACCCGTATCTAAAACCTCGCCCTCTTCCTATTGGAGTTGACTGTTTTTCTCCGTCTTTAACGCAAAGTAAAATATCATGTGCATTTGCGTCTTCTTTATTTAAATAAAATGAATTATTTGTTGGAACAACCTTTATATCATGTTTTGATGAAAACTGTATTAAATTTTCGTTTACTCTTTTTTCATCTTCTTGGCCATGTCTCATCATTTCTAAATAAAAATCTTTTTCAAATAATTTTTTCCAATATAAAAGAGCCTCCTCAGCTTGAGATTCTCCAATATTTAATAACTTACTTGCAATCTCTCCGTACATATTTCCAGATAAAACAATAAGATCTTCTTTATATTTTTCTACGACTTCCCTATCAACTCTAGGAACATAGTAAAAGCCGTTAGTATAACCAATAGAGCACATTTTGGATAAATTTCTATAGCCATTTTTATTTTTAGCTAAGAAGACAATTTGATAACCGTCATCTCTATTTGATTTGTCTTTATGATTTAAACATACATTAAGCTCACAACCAATTACAGGCTTGATTTTAGTATCACTAGAATCAGAAGAAATAGAATTATTATAGCTTTTGATTGCTTTAATAAAATGAAAACAACCCATCATATTTCCTCTGTCAGTTATTGCAATTGCTGGCATATTACTTTCGCCAGCTTTTTTAACAATATTGGCAATTCTTGATGTCGATTGTAATACAGAAAACTGAGTGTTATTATGTAAATGAGAAAAAGGAGATGATAATAATTTTTCTGGGATAGAATCAATTATTTTTTTATCAACTAGATTTTCTTTGGAAGCTTTTTTACTAACCTTTTCTGATTCTTTTTTAAGATTTAAATGCTTTATTCCAAAAAGAGGAACTTTCGATTCATCAAAAGTTCTTAAACCCTCAGATAGCTCTGGATATCCTTTAAAAACTGATTGGTTAATAATTCCAATTCTTACTAATTCAAAAAAAGGCTCTCGCAGTTGCTTCAACATCAGCAGAGGCATTATGCGCTTCGCTAAAGCTGTCATCAAAAAGAAATGAGTATAATTCAATTAATGTAGGGAATTTAAACTTACCTCCTCTACCGCCTGGGATTTTACACACATTTGCTGTAACTTCAGTACAAGTATCTAGAACATCTTTTTCAAGTAAATTCACATTTGAATTTATCCTCAATAATTCTGCACCAATAATATTTAAATCAAATTTTACATTATGGCCTATTATAAATCCAGCCAAACCAAGGTCTTGGGTAAATTTTTCAAGAACACTCACTAAATCGTCACCAATACTTTTGGCTAGAGCGGTAGATATCCCATGTATTTTTTCAGACTCGTATGGAATATTATAGTTTTCTGGTTTTATCAAATGACTATGACTGGAAATTAAGATACCTTTAGCATCATGTAATTGCCATGCAAGTTGAACACATCTAGGCCAATTATCTAAATCTGAAAGTGGAGCATTCCACTTTTTTGGTAATCCAGTAGTTTCTGTATCAAAAACTAAATACATCTATTTAAACTATTTTAAGTAATTAAAAATAACCATCTTTTATATTAAATCTAAAAGTATTTGAGTAAGTTATTAACTCTATTTAATTTAAAAATATAGATTTGCTAGTTTCAAAAAATAAATTAAATTTGCACCTCATTAATAACCGAGGTTTAGTACCTCATAAATTTAATATGATATGTCAGTAAAAATAAGACTTCAGAGACACGGTAAAAAAGGAAAACCATTTTATTGGATAGTTGCAGCAGATGCAAGAGCAAAAAGAGATGGTCGTTATCTCCAAAAATTAGGAACTTATAACCCAAACACTAACCCCGCAACAATCAATTTAGATATTGATAAATCTGTTAAATGGTTACAATTTGGAGCTCAACCTACAGATACTGCAAGAAACATTTTATCTTATAAAGGAGTCTTAATGAAAAACCATCTAAAAAATGGTGTAAGAAAAGGTGCCTTAACTGAAGAACAAGTTGAAGAAAAATTTGAACAATGGTTAAGCGAAAAATCTTCTTCTATTGACAGTAAAAAATCATCCCTAGAAAAAGAGACCCAACTTCAAAAGAAAAAGGCTTTAGATCTTGAAAAAGAAGTTAGTGCTAAAAGAAAAGCAAAAGCTGAAGAAGCATTAGCTGCCGAAGAAGAAGCATCTACTGCTGAAGAAGCACCTACTGCTGAAGAAGCGCCTGCTGCTGAAGAAGCGCCTGCTGCTGAAGAAGCACCTGCTGCTGAAGAAGCGCCTGCTGCTGAAGAAAAATAAATAATTTTTCACATATTTTTAGACGATGAACATACAAGATTGCTTTTATCTTGGTAAAATCGTTTCTAAATTTAGTTTTAAAGGTGAAATACTTTTAAAATTAGATTCTGACGAAATAGATTTTAAAAAAATGAAAACAATTTTTTTAGATATTGATGGCACAATAGTTCCTTATTCAATTGACAGTATTAAACTTCACAAATCAAGCCTTTTAAGAATTAAGTTTGAAAATATTGACTCAGAAGAAAAAGCCAACAAGATTCTTAAGACTAAAACATATCTTCCTGTCAAAGATTTACCAAAGTTAAATGGTAATAAATTTTATTATCACGAAATTGTAAATTTCACAGTATTAGATTTAAGTCTTGGAAACATTGGAAAAGTTAAGGAGGTGAATGATCAAACTTCTCAACCAATTATTGTTGTGAATGATGGATTAAATGAAGTTATGATTCCATTAGTTGATGATTTTTTAATTGAAATTAATAGGGACAAAAAAACTCTAACATTTGATTTGCCAGATGGATTAACTACTTTATAAATAAATAAAATGAACGAAAAAAAAATTAGAATTAATAAATATTTAAGTCAAGCTGGATTTTGTTCAAGACGAGAAGCAGATAAATATATTACAGATGAAAGAGTTACCATAAATGGTATGATAGCTCAGATGGGAGAAAAAAATAGATTTAGATGATACTATTGCAGTTGACGGGGAAAAGATATCAAAAAAACCAAACAAAAAGATTTATATAATATTAAACAAACCAAAGGGAATTGTTTGTACGACTGACTCGGGAGTTGAAAAAGATAATATTATAGATTATATAAATCATCCTAAAAGGATATTTCCAATTGGAAGATTAGATAAAACTTCAGAGGGTCTAATCTTTTTAACCAATGATGGGGATATTGTGAACAAAATTCTTAGAGCTAAAAATAAACATGAAAAAGAATATCATGTCACAGTTGATAAACCAATCAATAATGACTTTGTAAAACAAATGAGTAAAGGAGTTCCGATATTGAATACCGTAACAAGACCTTGCGAAGTAAAAATGGTTAAGGATTATGAATTTAAAATTATTTTAACACAAGGATTGAACAGACAAATTAGAAGAATGTGTGAGCATCTTGGCTACAGAGTTAAAAAATTAAATAGAATTAGAATTATGAACATCAATTTAGACATTCGTGTTGGAGAATGGAGATATTTTAGTGATACAGAAATATCGGAGCTAAAAGAACTATTATCAAAATCTTCTGAAACACATGCTAAAAAATAGAATAATTTTAATTTTAGTTTTACAGGGATTTTTTTCTTATTCACAAAACTCATTGAACGACAGTATTAAGCTCAAAGAAGTTGTTGTTTCAATTACAAAAATTAAGGAAAATATCAAAAATTCTCCTTTTGCAATTTCATCAAAAAGTTTTTCAAAATTTCAATCTACCGCAAAACAATTTTATTTAAGTGAATATATTGAAAGTGTTCCTGGTGTCTTTATTTCAAATGATAACAATTTTGCACAAGACTCAAGAATATCCATAAGAGGATTTGGATCCAGAGCAAACTTTGGAATAAGAGGAATAAAATTAATTGTGGATGGAGTTCCTGAAACTACACCTGATGGACAATCTCAAATAGATAATTTAAATTTAGAAATAATAGAAAAAATTGAAATAATAAGAGGGACTAGTTCTTCCTTATATGGTAATTCCTCAGCAGGAGTTATAAAAATTCAATCTATTTCCGAATTTGAGAAAAATTTTACAAAAATTGGATATGCATTAGGTTCTAATAATCAAGAAAAAAAACAAGCATTGGTTGGTATAAAAAGTAATGAAACGTTTTATACTTTTTTAGTGAGTGAAACAAAAGGGAACGGATATAGAAATTTTGGAGATTTTAAAAATTCTAATTTAAATTTTAGAGTTAAAAAAAATATTTCTAAAGATTCATGGCTGAGTTTTAATTTTAATATAGTTGACAGTCCATATTCGAATGATCCGGGTGGATTAAAAATAGAAGAAGTAAATCAAGACAGAGAACAAGCTCGTAAACGAAATTTACAATATAATACTAGCGAAGAAATAAATCACTATAAAGCTAGCTCAAGCTTTAATAAAAAAATAAATGAACAATTATCATTTTCAACTTATGTTTTTATTTCAAATAGGAATTTTAATGGAAAAATACCTGTTAAAAACGGTGGAGCTATAGATTTAAAAAGAAAATACTGGGGAATTGGAGGGAGTTTTCTTTTTAAATCAAAACTTAAAACTCAAATAGGGTTTGATATTGGAAATCAAAACGATAGAAGAAAAAGATATAACAATGATATTGGAATTATTGGGGAACAAGTTTTAGATCAAAACGAAAAATTTACAAACCTTGGAATATATTTAGTAAACAACTATAATTTAAACCGCTTTTCAATAAGCTCAGGTTTAAGGTATGATACGAACAAGGTAAAGTTAGAAGATTTGTTCTTTTCAGATGGAGATTCGTCAGGAAATATAATATTGAGTTCTTTTAATCCTAGCCTTGGACTTAACTACAAGTTGAATAAAAAAAGTAGAATATTTGTTAATACTAGTAGCGGATTTGAAACACCAACATTAAATGAATTTAGCTCCTCCCCAATTGGAACTGGGTTTAATAAAAATTTAAAATCTCAAATAAATATGGGTTTTGAATTAGGATTTTCGATGTTTGATACTCAAAAAAAATCAAATATTGATATCGTCTATTTTAGATCAATTACCAATGATGAAATTCTATCTTATGAAGATGAAAAATTTCCAAATCAAAAATTCTATAATAATGCTGGTAAAACAGAAAGAAACGGAATAGAAATTACAGGTTTATACACGCTAAATAGAACTATTATAAGTTCTTCATATTCCTTGGGCGACTATGTTTTTAAAGAATTTATTGAAAATAACTTCAATTATAAAGGCAATAAAATTCCCGGAATTCCTAATGATATTTTAACTTTAAGTATTGAGCATAAAACTAAAAATAAATTGTTTTTTAACTTAAATTTTAAAAATGTTGGTACTATATATGCAAATAACTCAAATACTATTAAAATTGATGACTTCAGCACATTCAATTTTAAAATAGGGAAAGAATTTAAATTATCTCGATCTATTGTTTATCCTTATCTAATTATAAGTAATGTTTTTGATAAAGAATATTTTGATAACATTAGAATAAATGCCTTTGGAGGAAGATATTATGAGCCTGCACCAAAAAGAACTATTTTTGGTGGTATTAGGATTACACTTTAGTTTATGATGAACTTGTCTTACTGGGAAATAAAATCATGGTTAAGTAATGTTGACTATACTATTGTAGGAAGTGGTATTGTAGGTTTAAATTGTGCATTAAAGCTTAAAGAAAAATATCCTAAATCAAAAATATTAGTTTTAGAAAAAGGGAGTTTGCCTCAGGGTGCTAGTACTAAAAATGCAGGATTTGCTTGTTTTGGAAGTGTATCTGAAATAATCGATGATTTAAAAAATCACTCAGAATCTGAAATCATTTCTCTAATTAAAAAAAGAAAAGAAGGTTTAAAATATTTGAGAAATTTAATTGGAGACAAAAATCTTAATTATAAACAAAATGGAGGTTTTGAAATTTTTACAAAAACAGATATCGATCTTTTTGAAAAATGTCAATTAAAATTAAATGAGATTAACAAACTTCTAAAGCCTTTGTTTTCATCCAATGCA
>CABXBY010000041.1 GCA_902510655.1 uncultured Bacteroidota bacterium
TCTTTAATCTGATCCTTTGTTCCTTTGAAACCTTTAACTATTGTTACAGGTTTTCCTGCACGTCCTTTTACACTATAATGAGCTTCAAGATTCTGAGGTTTAATATTATTTGATTTTATATTAACTGTCTCCGATTCACCAATTTCATCAGGATTAATTAAAGATTTTAGATCAGAAAGAGAGCCTAATTTTTTCATTGTTTTTTCATAACTCCAATATCAATAAGCCTGTTGATTAAAAAATCATGTGCAGTTATATCTTCAAAGCCTTTAGGATTTTGATTATCTATACAGTTTTCAAGAACATTTAATTTCATTGTTCCAACGGGGTGTAAGAAAAAAGGAATTGAATATCTGGATTTACTCCAGTACTCTTTTGGAGGATTAACAACCCTGTGAATAGTGGACTTAAGCTTGTTATTAGTATACCTAGACAACATATCTCCAACATTGACAACTATTTCATCTTCTCCTGCAATAGCGTCAATCCACTCACCTTTATTATTTTTAACCTGTAAACCCTTTCCGTGAGCACCCATAAGTAAGGTAATCAAGTTAATATCACCATGAGCTGCAGCTCTAACTGCGTTATCTGGCTCTTTTGTAATAGGAGGATAGTGTATTGGTCTTAAAATACTATTACCATTTAAAACGTATTTATCGAAATGATCTTCTTCTAGTTCCAGAAACAATGCAATTGCTCTTAATACGAATAATCCTGTCTTTTCTAGTGCCTTATATGTAACTTCGCCAACTTTATTGAAATCAGGAATTTCATTTACAAATGGATTTTCAGGATAATTAAATTTTGATTTATTACTCTCACTTAAATATTGACCAAAATGCCAAAACTCTTTTAAATCACCTTCTTTTTTTCCTTTTGCATGTTCTTTTCCAAAAGAAGTATATCCTCTTTGACCTTTAAAACCTTCAAATTCATATTTTGATTTAGCCTCAGAAGACATATCAAAAAAAGATTTAATTTGTTTATATAAATCCTCAACATTATCATTTGATAAAAAATGATTTTTAAGAGATAAAAAACCTATTTCTTGGTAAGCTTTTCCAACCGACTTAACAAAAGCATCTTTTCTTGTCTTGTCATTAGACAAAAAATCGTTTAAATCTAGTGAAGGAATATTACTCATTTTTAAAATAATTCGTTAAGACTTGAATATTTAAGATTAAAAGCATCAGCAATAGCTTTATAAACAACTTTACCATTAATCACATTAAGACCTAATTTAAGAGATTCATCTTCTTTACATGCTTCTTTCCATCCTTTATTCGCTATATCTAGTCCTTGTTTTATTGTTGCATTTGTTAAAGCCTCTGTAGAAGTAGCTGGGACAGCTCCTGGCATGTTAGCTACACTGTAGTGCAGCACGTCATCTATAATATAAGTAGGATCTTGGTGAGTAGTAGGGTGGGTGGTTTCAAAACATCCGCCTTGATCTACTGCTACATCAACCAACACTGTTCCAGGTTGTAAATCCTTTAACATATCCTTTGTTATTAAATTTGGAGCCTTAGCTCCAGGAATTAAAACAGCACCAATTATTAAATGAGCTGATTTCATAGCTTGAACAATATTGTAATGACTTGAAAATTGTGTTGATACGTTTTTAGGCATAACGTCATCTAAATACCTTAGTCTATCTAAGTTGATATCAAATATAGTAACGTTAGCTCCTAAACCAGCAGCCATTTTAGCTGCCTCAGAACCAACAACACCACCTCCCAAAACAATGACATTAGCTGGTTTAACACCTGGAACACCACCAAGTAAAATACCGTAACCTTTTTGAGGTTTTTCTAAAAATTTTGCACCCTGTTGGGCAGCCATTCTACCAGCTACTTCAGACATTGGTGTAAGTAGAGGTAATGTTAAATCTTTATTTTGAACAGTCTCATAAGCAATACATATACTTTTAGATTTAATCATTGCATTAGTAAGTTCTTCAGATGATGCAAAATGAAAATAAGTATATATTATCTGATTTTCCTTAATTAAAGAATATTCAGATTTTAAAGGCTCTTTAACTTTTACTATCATTTCGGACTTTTCATAAATTTCCTCAATAGTATTGCAAATTTGAGCTCCAACATTTGAATAATCAGAATCTTTATATCCACTTCCTAAACCAGCATCCCTTTGAATAAAAACTGTGTGGCCATTGTTAACGAAAGAATTGGCTCCTGAGGGAGTCATTCCAACTCTAAATTCATTATTTTTTATTTCTTTTGGTACTCCTACTATCATTGAATTGTGATTTGTTATGCATAGATAATTACAAAATTGTTAATTACAAAGCATAATACATCAGATTTATCAAAATATTAGCAACTAAATTAAAGAATAATGAAGAATTAGTAATTACTCGAACAATTGTTTATTTATTGATGGAAATAATTTTAGAGCATTTTTATAGTACAACTTTTTCAAAACTTCATCAGGTAGATTTAAACCATACATTTTCCAAAGTCCATGTCTTTTTCTATAATAATCAAAATATTCATCTGAAGTTTCTAGTACTCTAAAATAAACATCGAACTCTGATTTCTTGTAAGTGTCTTTACCAAACATTATCCTGTCCTGATAATCAATAAAGAATTTTCTTGCTCTTCGTGGTTGTCTACCAAGTTCACCAATAACAGCACCTATTTCAGTGTAAACATTTGGTAATTTGTTAAGATGGTCTTCTAATTTATCTAAATCATTAGCCATCCATCCCATATGGGCATTAATAAATGTAGTATTTGGATGGTTTTTGAACATTTTAAATTGCTCATCCATAACCGTCTTAAAAGACGGATACTTATTCGACGGTCTAAAACTTCCTGGTTTTTGCCTTGCATGTAACCATCTTTCGTTGTATTTATCTACTGGATCAAAGAAAGGGGAGGGCTCACCAGAATGAATAAGTATAGGAATATTTAATTCTCCACAAACTTTCCATATTGGATCTAGTCTTGAATCATTAACTTTTACTCTTTCTCCAAAGGCGTCTTTAATAGATAAACCTAGATCTTTGTATACTTTTAAACCAATAGCTCCATTTTCTACAGCATTTCTTATAATATTAACAGAATTTTTTGCAAAATCTCTATTATCAATTTTTTTAAAGTCAATATTAACAAAAACCCCAAATCTATCAGGGAAATTTTGTTTGACATTAGTTAAAGATTTTTCAAGATTTAAATCCATCAGAGATTGATTTCCAACAAAAGTAGCTAATCCAGAACCACTTAAATTAATCATAAAACCCATGTTAAGACTATCCATTTCAGACACTAATCTCTTTAAATTAGTGTAAGACATGTCCCATTGATGACTATGAACATCTACAAAAGGATATTTAGATCTAATTATTTTGTTCTGATCTACAACTAAAGATGTTACAGGGGAATATTCTTCAATATCCATTAAATTATTCTTCTTCTGAACATTATCAATAGCCCAATAAGAAATACCACTTACAACAAGTATTATAATTAGAATTGAGAATAAAAAGAGTAGGGCTTTTAAAAAATTTTTAAATGAAAGAAATTTCATTTTATTTAAAAGGCATTAATACCTGAGTAGTGTCCCATCTTAGCCTAATTGAAGAGCCAATTGAATCGGAAACAAAATCTATTGATAGTTGTTCAACAGAATTTTCTAATTTAGAAGAAATAGCCTCAAATGAAAATAAATCATTTTCAGGATCAGGCTGAATAATACCAAAATAACCATTCTCAGAATTAATTACCACTTTCCATGAATCTACAGAGGGAACAGTATAAAGTGAATATTCACCCGAGGATAGAATATTGTCATTAAAATTTAAATCAGAATTAGTTTTAATAATAGTATGTCTATTTGCTCCTGTTCTCCAGTATTGGTTGTAAGGAACTAAAGCACCATCAGATTCATCTCCAAAAATTAAACGATTTTTTTTATAAGGTTTACTATATGTTATAGAAATATCTTTACCGTCTTGGTTAAAATTTGATGTATCTAAAGGACTAGCAGGAGGAGTAAGCGTTATGTATAAATAACCTGCACTAATTAGAACTACAACGGTAATAAGGGTATTCTTTAAGAATTTTTTCATTATAAGTAATATTTTTTATTCAACAAATACGATTTAACATAATATAAATTATAGTTCAATTAACCTATAACTTTAACTTTTACTGCATTAAGACCTTTTGTTCCTTTTACTGTATCAAAAGAAACCTTGTTTCCTTCTTTTATTTCATCAATACACTCTGAAATATGTACAAAAAACTGTTCTTGGGTTTCTGGGTCAACAATAAATCCAAATCCTTTAGAATGATCAAAGAAACTAACCTTTCCAGTATATCCGTCTTTTTTAACATTTTCGCTTTTAGGAATACCAATTACAATACTCTCTGCACTAATTTTTTCTTTTTCTGCTGGATCAGGCGGAGTATCCGTGAAGTTTCCATTGTAATCAACATATACAAACTCATTTGTAACTAACTCACCATTCTCTTTAGCTTCTTTACGAGCTAACATTTTTTTTCTCTTATCTTCCTTCTTTTTCTTACGCTTCTTTTCTTTCTCTAATTTATTGAATGTTTGTTGTGATTTAGCCATATTAATATTTGTATTACATCAGTAAAAATAGATATTTTATTCGTTAAAATAAAATATGAATTAAACGAAAAAGTAAAATATTCTATTTAAAACTAAAAAAACCCTTAATAACTAAGGGTTTTTTTTAAATAATATAATCTAAAATGAGTTTAATTTGATCCCGGATACACTCTTATAGTAGTTCCAGAAAAAGAACTTATCATATCACTATATTTTGAAGATTTTGAAAACCAATCTTGCGAATCTGGGTTAGCAATAACAGCTTCCCTTCCTCTTAACCAGTCACCCAAATTATTAGATCTAGCTACCATAATGTGTGTTACTCCATCTTCAGCTCCACTTATCGTTTCATGAAGCTCAATAGTTCCGTCAAAATTATTTGAATTTGCTGCAATAAAATCAGATGCTAACGATGCGAATTTTGGCACATCATTAACTTTAAAACTCCATACATTAGAGTAATTATAAGCTCCAGCTTTCGAAGGATCAAAAATTAATGGAGAAGCTAAAATACTCGAATATGGTTTTGCTACAGATTCAAAAATTTTCTGAACTAAATTATTTTCAGCAAAATCTCCTGGTCCACTACCCCATCCTTTGAAATAATCCGCATTGGGAGCTAAAAAACATATTTGATGGGTGAAATTATTAGTTGAACTTGAAAATTCTAAATCAAATATAAATACAGTAAATGGCATTTGTGACATTTCATCAGCAGCAAATAAACCATCCATTGCAGTTACTAATTCTTTTGCATCAGATTCTTTTTCAACGGAAAAATTAAAACAAGCCCAATAGCCCTTTTCCTGAGAGAACATTGAAACTGAAACAAACATAAACAGTGTAAATAAAATACTTTTTTTCATAATTTTTTTTTTAATTTTTTTAAAAATAATAAAAAAAACATTCTTTATAAAATGTTTTGGTAAATTAATCTAATCAGTCTTAAACGAGTAAACAATGGAGTAACTGGCATTAGTTCCGAAGGATAAAAGAGTGATAATTTTCTTCAAAACAAATATTTATAAACTAATTTAATATAAATAAGGGTTCGATTTACCGCTATTATAAAAAAAATAGTTCGATTTTAAAACTATAAATTTCTATTTTTCAATACATTAACAACATCATTTATTTTATATCCTTTTTCTTGAAGGAGAATTAAATAATGAAACAAAAGATCAGCTGATTCGTTTAAAAACAAATTATCATTATCATCTTTAGCCTCAATAACAAGTTCTACTGCTTCTTCTCCCACCTTTTGAGCTATTTTATTGGTTCCTTTCTTAAACAAACTAGATACATAGCTAGAATCAGAGGGATTAATCTTTCTTTCTTGAATAATATTTTCAAGTGTGCTGATAAAATCATCTGAGTCATTTGAATCTTCAAAACAAGTGTCATCTCCTTTATGACATACTGGTCCAACAGGATTCACTTTAATTAGAACAGTATCTTTATCACAATCTTCCTTTAGCGAAACAACCTTTAGTTCGTTACCACTTTCCTCTCCTTTTTTCCATATTCTTTGTTTAGTTCTACTGTAAAAATGAACCACATTAGTGCTTAAAGTTAAACTTAAGGATTCTTTGTTTAAATAACCTAGCATCAATACTTTATGAGTTATATTATCTTGAATAATTGCAGGAACTAAACCGTCTTTGTTTTTACTAAAATCTAAATTCATAATCGTATTGGTATATTATTATTTTTTAATTCTGTTTTAAGGTCTTTTAATCTTATTTCATTAAAATGAAATACACTAGCAGCAAGTGCAGCGTCAATATTACCAGATTTAAAGACTTCATTAAAATGTTCAATTTTTCCCGCTCCACCTGATGCTATTATCGGAATATTTACTATTTGTGATAACTTTTCAAGTGCCTGACAAGCAAATCCATTTTTAGTTCCATCATGATCCATTGAAGTAAAAAGAATTTCTCCTGCTCCCCTATCCTCTACTTCTTTAGCCCAGTCAAATAACCTAATTTCTGTTTTAACTCTTCCTCCAACCAAATACACAAACCAATCATTATCGACATACTTAGCATCAATTGCCACTACAATGCACTGGGTTCCAAAATTTGTTGCTAATTCTTTAATAAAATCAGGGTTTTTTACAGCATAGCTATTTATAGAAACCTTATCTGCTCCGCTTTTAAGAAGAATATCAACATCTTCTACTGTTTTAATTCCACCGCCAACAGTGAAGGGGATATTAATATTCTTTGAAATCTGGTCAGCAAGCTTAGCAAATGTTTTTCTATCTTCTTTTGTAGCAGTTATGTCTAAAAAAACAAGTTCATCTGCCCCGTTTTCAGAGTAATACCTAGCAAGTTCTACCGGATCTCCCGCATCTACAAGATCTACAAAATTAACTCCCTTTACGGTTCTTGAGTCTTTAATGTCAAGACATGGTATTATTCTTTTTGCTAGCATTTTGTTTCTATAAAATTCATTAAACTTTTCAATTCTATCTTGTTTTCATAAATAGCTTTCCCTAAAATAGCACCCTCACAACCAATTTCATTCAATTTTTCTAAATCTCCAATACTTGATATTCCACCTGAAGCAATTAAAGAAATACCTTTAAATGACTTCAATATATCTTTATATATATCTGTAGACGGTCCTTTTAACATTCCGTCTTTGGATATATCTGTTGGAATGACATATTTTATTCCTTTAGAAATGTGATATTCTAAAAAATCCATAAGATCATTTCCTGAATCATTAAGCCACCCATTGGTTTTAATCTTATTGTCTAAAAAATCAGCTCCCAAAATTATTTGATCATTTCCATATATTTCAAACAAATCATTAAAGGTTTCAGGATCTGAAACAGCTATACTTCCTAGTGTTACTTGAGATGCGCCTGACTCAAACGCGACTTTAACATCTTCAATTGATTTTAATCCACCTCCAAAATCTACTTTTAAAGCTGTTTTTAAGGCAATTTGCTCAAGAATCTTATAATTTATAATCTTACTTGACTTAGCTCCATCTAAATCAACCAAATGAAGAAAACCTATACCATGATCTTCAAATCGCT
>CABXBY010000042.1 GCA_902510655.1 uncultured Bacteroidota bacterium
TGGACATGGAGAAAATAAAGTTTTTGACGAAAATCAAGTTCCTTGTCCAATTGATCCTTATGGTGTTGCTAAATATGCTTGTGAGATGGATATTAAAATTGCAGGTGAACAGCACGATTTAGATTGGTGTATAATAAGGCCCCACAATGTTTACGGGATTAATCAAAATATTTGGGATAAGTATAGAAATGTTTTGGGAATTTGGATGTATCAGCATTTGAAAGGGCAACCTAACTCAATATTTGGAAGTGGATCGCAAACTAGAGCGTTTAGTTATATTGATGATTGTTTAGAACCGTTGTGGAATTCAGCAGTAAGAGAAAAAGCCTCTAAGCAAATTATTAATTTAGGAGGAATACATTCAAGCTCAATTTTAGAAGCTAATACAATATTAAAGGAGGTTATAGGGGACAGTTCAAAACCTCTTTTTTTAGAAAAAAGACATGAGGTAGAACATGCAGTTTCAACATACAAAAAATCAGTTGAAATACTAGAGTTTGAACACAAAACAGATCTTAAAGAAGGACTAACTATTATGTGGGAATGGGCTAAAAATCAACCTGAAAGAAATCAATTTATCTGGCCATCTTTTGAAATTGACAAAAAATTATATTCTTTTTGGAAAAACCAAAATAGTAAATGAATATTGCTATAATCGGTTCTAGAGGATATCCATATGTTTACAGTGGATATGAAACATTTGTAAAAGAACTTTCGGAAAGATTAGTCAAAAAAAATATCAAAGTAACCGTATACTGTCACAAAGGATTATTTATACATAGGCCAAAAAAATTAAATGGTATTAATCTTAAATATATTCCAACAATAGAAACAAAGTCTCTAAGCCAGTTAATTCATTCTTTTTTGTCTTTTATTAATTGTTGTTTCGAAAAGCCTGATTTAATACTGGTAGTTAATGTAGCTAATGGACCACTAGGGATTATTCCAAAACTTTTTGGAATCCCAACATTAATTAATGTTGACGGATTGGAATGGCTTCGTCCAAAGTGGAATGTATTAGGCTCTTTTTATTTTAAATTTGCAGCCAGAATGGCAACTTTTTTTTATGATAGAATTATTAATGATAGCGAAGAAATGCGAAAAGTTTATTTAAAACTTTTTAATAAAGATTCTAAGGTGATTGCTTATGGTGCTCCAAATTCTCAAAATCAAGATAATTCTTTATTAGATGTTTTTGATATTAAAAAAAACAATTATTATCTAGTCATTGGAAGATTAATTCCTGATAATAATGCTGATTTAATTATTAGTGGATTTCTTAAATCTAATTCAACTAAAAAATTAGTAATTGTCGGAGATGTTCCATACAATGATATATACTCTAAAAAGATTAAGGGTATTTTAAACCCCAGAGTTGTATTAACAGGTTACGTAAGAAACTCAAAAAGATTGTTTCAGCTTTATAAAAATTCTTATGCATATATTCACGGTCACGAGTTTGGAGGTACAAACCCTACAATGATAAAAGCTTTATCTTATGGAACAGCTATTTTATCTTTAGACACACCTTTTAATAGAGAAATGTTACAAAATGATAAATTTGGTTTATTTTTTAAAAAAAACCCTGAGTCAATTAAAAAAATAATTGAACATAGTGATGCTAATTATGATGATATAAAAATTATGAAAAATAAATCTCATCTTGGAATTACAGAAAAATATAATTGGGAGTTTATAACCAATCAATATATATGTGAATTTAAATTATTGTTATCTAAAGTTTTATAGGAATAGTCAATTTAATATCGGCGTAAAAGTTATTCACATCTCTTCCAGGGTGATAATATGGTAATGCTGGATCATTTAATAATTCCCATTGATAATTGAGGCTTCTTGAGTACATTAAATTAAAGGATCCCCAAAAGTTTTTAAATTTTTTATTGTAAAAAAAGTGAAAATTGTAATCTTTCCAATATCTTCTAAAATCCTTACTATCTTCAAAAGCCATATAATAAAAGTCATTATCATGATCAATAATTTCAATTGAGGCTCCGTATCTTTCGCTTTCGATGTCGTTAATTTTTGCTAAACTAAAAAATTGAGAGTTACTTCCAGGACCTATACCAGCACCCATAACTTCTCCATAATTTGTAAAACCATGGGTAACATGAGGGTGCATATACCAAGATCCTGCTGTTCTGATTAGTCTGGAAGCAGTTTGCTCTAACTGAGTCCATTCCCAATGAAACTCAATTTGAGTATTATTTTTTTTCGAGTCAAATAATTTGTGAACTCCTAAAGTTACAGCTCTTGAATGATCAGAATCTGAGAGTAAATCTCTTAAATTAAATTTAGAATCATTATGATTAAATTCCCCGTACAACTCAGCTTTTGAATCTTCCCAAACCCATCTGAAAAATCCGCCTGCAGCTTGATCCGTTTCTTTTTCATAAGGCTCTACTTTATCGTTTTTTCTTAAAAAATTATTAAAAATTGGAAACCAATTAATAGTTGCACCATCATTATCTTCTTGAATCCACCAATATTTATTTTCAAACATAGCTCCATACATTTGAGTCCATCTGATAAAACCTAGATGAAAACCAGAAATAAATTTTGGTGAATAGGTGAATGAATATCCCTGAAAAAAACGCCAATCATTTATGTTTCCGAGTTCATTGGTTTTGGGAACAAATAATTTAGATCCAGCATATGTTCTATCGGTGTTTGGAGGATCAAATCCACTAGGTTCAAGTCTTCCAGTTACCAATTGAAATTCAAAATTCCCAATTTTTGTTTCAATTGGTTTAATTGTGTTAAAAGTTAAATGGTTAAATCCAGACGCATTATTACTCATCATTATTCCATTTCTAATTGATGGCCCCCACCATATATTTTCAGAGGATAAACCAATTGAAAAAGATTTATAATTTAACCTAATACTAGATTGCCCCAATTTAGTCTTAGTATATGAATTTTCACCAAATCTCTCAGGTGTATCAATCCAATTCCATAAAATATATCTTCTAGCCCAAATTACATCATAATGGCCCTCCCAAAAACCATCAAAATCTTTATTTTCCGCATAAATATGTTCAGGTTTTAACTGAACTGAAAGTGGACCAAGCTCAAAGTATATACCGCTACTAATTAATTGTTGGTAACCTCTGGACGGTATCATAGAACCATTATTTCTGCTGTACGGATGGTGTGAATTAAAATTAATATTATAATCAATAGGAAGTATTTTTAATTTACCTTTTTTTTTAAAAAAAGATAACAATGTAGGAGCATATTCTTCCATATCAAACACATTATCTTTAACGTCATAATTTTCGATATGTAATGGCCTTAATGTAAAAGATATTTTAGAATCTATATCCCCATTTAGCTGAGCTCTTCGTAAGTTGTTTTCAAATAACGGATTATTTAAATTGAGAGTTTGTGTGTAAGTATTTAAATAAAAAAGTAAAACGATTATGTATAATCTAATCATATGCTATTATTCTAATTTTCAAATTATCCATCGACCAGCTTTCATCACATTTGTTTATTACATTTCCATCAGAATCAATCGCATTTGGCTGAAAAAGTTTATCATAAAATCTAACGATTAGAGCATTTCCAGAGTGATCAAATCCTTTTTCAATTTTATACAAAGAAGTTTTTTGATTATTCCAGCCAGGAGATATACAATTTTCAATTAAATTTACTTTTTCTGCTCCAGTTTTAGGATTGCTATCAAAAGGAAACACATTCGGATAAGATTGTCTTAGGCAGTAATTAGACCAACACGGACTATTTGAAAATGTAGTTTCAAACTTATGATTTTCAATATTTTGATATTTGTTCATTTCGGGTCTTAATTCCATTATCCAAAGGTCAGGTTTGTCTTCGAAACCGTGATCCTTCATGCTAAATCCATTTGAGTTTCCATCCCAAGAGCCGTGAATATATAAGTCAAAAGAAATGTAGACATAGTTATGATCAGATAGATTATTAAGATGAAGAGTAAATCCATCATTATTAAAATTGCCAATAACATTAGAATCGTTATAAATTGAAATTGAGCCTCCATCAATATTAGTTAATTGAGAATTTTCAAAATCATTCTCATACACTAATTCATCAAGTGTCAATTCGGGATATGAGCAAGAGGATAGGAACATGATTAAAATAAAATGATACTTCATATGTAAACAAAGTTAATTAAAATTATGAAATTCAATTTTCATTAATTTATTTTTTTTAATAAAATAACATATCTTTGAACCATAAATAAATTTATATATTAATGGGTAAAGTAGGTATAACTTTTTCATCATTTGACCTTTTTCATGCTGGTCATGTTCTAATGCTAAAAGAAGCAAAAAAACAATGTGATTACTTGATTGTTGGCCTTCAACTAGATCCCTCAATTGAGAGATTAAATAAAAAAAAACCAGTACAATCTATTTTCGAACGTTACATTCAAATTAAAGGTTCAAAATATGTAGATGAAATAATTCCCTATGTTTTTGAACATGAAATAGAATTAATTTTGAAATCATATAAAATTGATATAAGAATCATTGGTGAAGAATATAAAAACAAGGAATTTTCTTCCAAAAAGTTTTGTAAAAATAATGACATAAAGATATATTACAATTCTAGAAGACATGATTTTTCCTCTTCAAAAACACGAAATCAAGCTTTTAAAAGTAATTTTAAAATATCAAAATGAATAATTTAAACATAGGAATAATTGGAAATGGATTTGTTGGAGAGGCACAAGCATTTGCTTTTTCAGTGATTTCAAAAGTTTTTATCTATGATATTGACCCTTTGAGAACTAAAAATACGTTAAGTGATGTACATAAATGTGATTTTATATTTGTGTGCGTTCCCACTCCAATGCTTAGCGACGGTTCTCAAGATTTATCTAAAGTTGAAAATGTGTTTGAAAAAGCTAATAGTAAATCAATATATATATTAAAGTCAACTATTTTGCCAGGGACAACAAAAGGCCTTTTAGATAAATATAAAAATTATAAAATAATTTTTTCACCTGAATTTTTAACTGAGAGAAATGCAAAACTTGATATGTTGACTCAAGCAAGAATAATTTTAGGAGGAGACAAAAAGATAACTGAAATTGTAAAACAACTTTATATCAAAAGATTCAAAAATAAAAATATTATTCAAACTGATTCTAATACTGCTGAGTTAATTAAATATATGAACAATACTTTCTTTGCAACTAAAGTCAGTATAATGAATGAGTTTAAATTATTGAGTGACAAAATAGGGGCCAACTGGGAAGATGCATTATTTGGTTTTAGTTCAGATGGAAGAGTTGGTGACAGTCATTTAAATGTTCCAGGACACGATGGAAAATTAGGATACGGAGGAACTTGTTTTCCAAAAGATGTAAGTTCTTTGCTAAAATATGCTGAAAAGATTAAAATAAATTTGAATACAATTCAGGGCGGATGGAATACTAATCTAGAGCTAAGACCCAATAAAGATTGGGAATCAGAATTTGGGAGGTCAGTAAGCTATAAAAAAAATTAGTTGTTTTTTTAAAAATAAATAAATATGAAAAAAATAGCATTAATTACAGGAGTTACTGGTCAGGATGGAGCTTATTTAACAGAATTTTTACTCAAAAAAAACTATACTGTCCATGGTCTTAAACGAAGGACTTCGCTATTTAATACTGATAGAATTGATCATTTATATGAAGATCCACATAATCCAAATCCAAAATTAATTTTACATTTTGGTGACATGACTGATAGTACAAATTTGATAAGTTTAATAAAAAATATTCAGCCTGATGAAATTTATAACCTTGCTGCCATGTCTCATGTTCGTGTTTCTTTTGATGTTCCAGAATATGTTGCAGATGCTGACGGAGTTGGTACATTAAGATTACTCGAGGCTATAAGAATATTGGGTTTACAAAAAAAAACTAGAATATATCAAGCTTCAACATCTGAACTATATGGAAAAGTTCAAGAGGTTCCTCAAACTGAGAATACTCCTTTTTATCCAAGATCTCCATATGCTGTTGCTAAAATGTATGCATATTGGATTACCGTAAATTACAGAGAAGCTTATGGGATATTTGCTTCAAATGGAATTTTATTTAATCATGAGAGTCCTTTGAGAGGTGAAACTTTTGTTACTAGAAAAATTACAAGAGCGGTTTCAAGAATTGCTTTAGGCTTACAAGACAAGCTATATTTGGGTAACTTGAATGCCAAAAGAGATTGGGGACATGCAAGGGATTATGTCAAAATGATGTGGATGATTTTGCAAGCAAATGAAGCAGAAGATTGGGTGATAGCAACTGGCAAAACTACGACGATTAGAGAATTCGTTAATATGGCTTTTTCTTTTATAGGAATTAAATTGAAGTTTATTGGCAAAGGATTTAATGAGAAAGCTTATGTTTCAGAATGTTTAAATGATGAATATCAATTAGAAATTGGTAAAGAAGTTTTGTCAATTGATCCGAATTACTTTAGGCCAACCGAAGTTGATTTGCTTATTGGAGATCCAAGTAAAGCAAAAAACAAATTAGGATGGGAACCAGAAACTAAGCTAATTCAATTAGTTAATGAAATGATGGATTCTGATATTAAATTAATGAAAAAGGATCGTTACTTGAAAGAAGGTGGGTACAAAACTTTTAATTATTTTGAGTAATGAAATCAAAAAATATTAAAATTTATGTTGCAGGTCACAATGGGATGGTAGGTTCAGCCGTCCTTAGATTATTGAGAAAATCAGGC
>CABXBY010000043.1 GCA_902510655.1 uncultured Bacteroidota bacterium
CATTACTGTCAGTAATTACCCCGTTTATTACATTCTCTGAATTCACATTAAATACACTTATGGTCGCATATTCTAATGGAATATTTGTTTCTGAGTCGGTAACTGTTCCTGAAACTATAACTTCACTATTTTGTGAGTACAATAAACTAGTTGATATAAAGACAAAAAATAATAATATTTTTTTCATAATCTATACTGGATCAAAGATCTTGCCAATCAAGATATTATTTAAGACAATGAAAATCTATAATAGTTTAATTTAAATAATTTTATTTATTTCCTCTGCTGGAATTGCAATTACAGCTTTGGTTTTTGAAATAAGAATGGGTCTTTTAATCAATTTTGAAAATTCATGTAAAAGATCTATTATTTCATTATTTGAAAGTTTTTTATGTTTATAATTTTCTTTCCATATTTTTTCTTGAGTTCTTACAAGATCAATTGGATTTACACTTAGTTTATCAATAATTTCTTGTATGAAACTTGTTTTCAAACCATCATTCATATATAAAATGGCTTTAAAATCTATATTGTGAAATTTTAAAAATTCAATTGCTTCTCTTGACTTCCTACACCTTGGATTGTGTAATAATTTAAATTTATCCATTGCTAATTTTTCATTAAGAAAGCTTTTAAAAATGGATTTATCCCTCCATCTAAGACTTCGTTAATATTATTTGTTTCATGCTCAGTTCTTACATCCTTTATTAACTTATAGGGGTGAAGTACATAGTTTCTTATTTGAGAGCCCCATTCGATTTTCATTTTGCTTGATTCTATTTTTTCTCTTTCTTTCATTTTTTCTTTCAACTCAATTTCGTAAAGTTGTGATTTAAGCAATCGCATTGCTTTGTCTTTATTTTCTAATTGAGATCTAGTTTCAGAATTTTCAATTACAATTCCAGAGGGAGCATGTCTTAATCTTACAGCTGTTTCTACTTTATTTACATTTTGACCGCCAGCTCCACTTGATCTCATTGTTTCCCAAGAAATTTCTGAGGGATTAATATTGATTTCAATAGTATCATCAACAAGTGGATAAACATAAACTGAAGCAAATGAAGTATGCCTTTTAGCATTACTGTCAAAAGGTGATATTCTAACTAACCTATGCACTCCGTTTTCTCCTTTAAGCCATCCAAATCCAAAATCCCCATCAATTTCAATCGTAACAGATTTAATTCCTGCAACATCACCTTGTTGAAGATCCAATTCTTTAATTTTATATTTATTTTTTTCTGCCCACATTACGTACATTCTCATTAGCATTTGAGCCCAATCACAACTTTCAGTTCCTCCAGCTCCTGCAGTAATTTGGATTACAGCGCTCATTTCGTCTCCTTCACTGGAAAGCATGTTTTTAAATTCTATGTTTTCAATATGTTCTCTACATTCTATGAAATGTTTTTCTAGCTCTTTTTCCTTGATATCACCTTCTTTGAAATATTCGAATAGAATTTTTAAATCTTCACATAATGAAACAGCTGTTTTATAATCTTTAACCCATTGTTTTAAAGATTGTAATTCTTTCATTACAATTTGTGCTTTTTTGGAGTCATTCCAAAAATCAGGATTAAATGTAGTTTCCTCTTTATTTGAGATTTCAATATTTTTTGAGTCTATGTCAAAGATAACTCCTTAACGATTTAGTTCGTTCAAGGAGATTTTTTATTTGATCAATTGTTACCATAAGAATTACAAAAATACATTTTAAATTAACTTAAAATCCACCCAATAAATTTTTTATATTTAAATTGTATAAGTTATATGTCTTAAAAACCAAAACCCTTTTAAAAAATTAAATATTTAATTTATAAATATGACAATAAATTTGATTAGTGATACTGTTACAAAACCATGCAATAATATGTTAGATTTCATGATGAATTCAAATGTTGGTGATGATGTTTTTAAAGAAGATCCAACAGTAAATGAATTAGAAAAAATGCTTGCTAAAATGTTTGGAAAAGAGTCAGCATTATTTTTCCCCTCTGGAACTATGGCTAATCAGACTGCTATAAAAATTCATACTGAGCCCGGTGATCAATTAATATGCGATAAATATGCACATGTTTACAATTACGAAGGAGGTGGTGTAAGTTTTAATAGTGGCGTATCATGTAAACTTATAGACGGACATAGGGGTATGTTTACAAATGAACAAGTATTAAATTCTATAAACCCACCAGATTTCTATCATAGCCCTAAAACCTCATTAGTATGCGTTGAAAATACAACTAATAAAGGAGGAGGAGCTTGTTGGGATATTAATGAATTAGTTAAGATAAAGGAAACTTGTATAGAACATAATTTGTTTTATCACTTAGATGGTGCAAGAATTTGGAATGCAATGGTCAAAACAAATACTAAACCAATTCAATATGGAAATATATTTGATTCAATTTCTATTTGTTTAAGCAAAGGCCTAGGTTGCCCAGTAGGCTCTGTTTTAATTGGTTCCAGTGAATTTATTAATAAAGCGATTAGAGTAAGAAAGGTGTTGGGTGGAGGAATGAGGCAAGCTGGGTATTTAGCTGCTTGCGGAATTTATGCTTTGAATAATAACATTGAAAGATTAAAAGAAGATCATTTAAAAGCAGTTGAAATTGAAAAACTACTTTCAAAAAAACATTATATAAAAAAAGTAGAGGAAGTAGAGACAAATATTTTAATTTTTCAGTTAAAATCAAACTATGATTCAAATGTTTTTTTAGAAAAAATGTTAAAATCTGGTGTTAAGTTAATATCAATGGGAGATAATAAATTAAGGATCGTTACTCACAAAGATTATAATAATGAAATGCACCTAAAATTTATTGAAACAATCACAAATCTTCAAATATAAAATATGTTTAAAAATTCACTTTTTTTATTTGTAAGTATTATGTTTGCCTTTTCTTGTAATAATGAAATTAAACCTCCTTTGAAGAACTCAATTACCCCCCCGAAAGCAGATAAATCACCAGTTTCATTTAAAAAATTTAATGATATTAGGATTGACGATTATTATTGGTTAAAGGAAAGAAATAATCCAGAAGTTATAGATTACTTGGAAAGAGAAAATGACTATTATGAGAAGATGACTTCACACACACAAGATTTACAAGATAAATTATTTAATGAAATTAAAAATAAAATAAAAGAAGATGATGAATCAGTTCCTTATTTTTTAAATGGATATTGGTATAAAACTAAATACGAAGAAGGCTTAGATTATCCTATATACACTAGGTATAAAGATTCTTTAAATAATAAAGAAGAAGTTTTATTTGATTGTAATGAATTAGCTAAAAAACATGATTATTTTAATTTATCAAACTTTCAAATTAGTCCTGATAATAATATAGTTGCATATAGTACTGATACTGTATCCAGAAGATTATATTCAATTCAATTTAAAAATTTAGAGACTGGAGAAATTTATAATGATAAAATAATAAATTCCTCAGGAAGCTTTGCTTGGGCTAATGATAATTTAACCCTTTTTTATACAAATAGAGATGTAAATACGCTCAGAAATGATAAAATATTTAAGCATACTTTAAATTCCAATTATGAAAACGATGAATTAGTTTATTTTGAAAAAGATGAAACCTTTTACACTAACGTTTCTAAATCAAAATCAAAAAAATACATTATTATTTCTTCATACAGTACTTTAACATCTGAATTTCAATTTTTAACAGCTGACAATCCTGATGATAGTTTTACACTTTTTAATAAAAGAAAAAGAGGAGTTGAGTATAACATCAATCATTATAAAGACCATTTCTTTATTATAACTAACAAAGACAATGCATTTAATTATAAGTTAATGAAAACTAAAATCAATGATACCTCCAGTGATAATTGGGAAGATGTTATTGAGCATAGAAAAAACATTTTAATTGAAGGTATTGACATTTTTAAAGATCATTTAGTTGTGAGTGAAAGAGTCAATGGTTTAAATAGAATAAATATTAAAAAATGGGATAACTCAGAAAACTATTTTTTAAACTTTGATAACGAAACTTTTAGCGCTAATACAACTACCAATTTAGATTTCGATTCTAAAAAACTTAGGTATGCTTACAATTCTTTAAATGAGCCTTATTCTGTTGTGGAATTTGATATGATTACGAAAGAAAAAAATATTTTAAAACAACACAAAGTTCTAGATAAAAACTTCGATAAAAATAATTATACAACTGAAAGAATTTGGGCTAAATCAAGAGATGGTAATAATATACCAATTTCATTAATTTATAAAAAAGGTATAAAAAAAGATGGTTCTAATCCACTTTTACTTTATGGTTACGGATCTTATGGAAATACAATCGATCCATCTTTTTCAATTAGTAGATTGAGTTTGTTAGATAGAGGATTTATATATGCTATTTCTCATGTAAGAGGAAGTGAATACTTAGGAAGAGATTGGTATGAGAACGGTAAACTTTTAAATAAGAAAAATACTTTTTTTGACTTCGTTGATTCTACAAAATTTTTGATTTCTCAAGGATATACTTCCGCAGAACACTCATATGCTTATGGAGGCTCTGCTGGCGGATTACTCATGGGTACAGTCATTAACATAGCACCTGAGCTATACAATGGAGTTATAGCTGCAGTTCCTTTTGTTGATGTAATTACTACTATGTTAGACGAAACTATTCCTTTAACAACTAGTGAATATGATGAATGGGGAAATCCTAATAAAAAACAATATTACGACTACATGATGTCCTATTCTCCTTATGATAATGTATCAAAAATGAATTATCCTAATTTACTTGTAACTACTGGACTACACGATTCACAAGTTCAATACTGGGAACCTGCTAAATGGGTAGCGAAATTAAGAGATTATAAACTTGATGAAAATCATTTATTTTTAAATACAAATATGGAAACTGGTCATGGGGGGGCATCAGGCAGGTTTGAAGCTATAAAAGATTTAGCTAAAGAGTATGCCTTTATTTTAGATTTAGAAAATATTTATAATTAGTTATAATTTGGTTGTAACTATTTTTTTTAAGTAATTTGCTTCCTTATTTGCTACCAAAAGTAAATTATGAGTAAAAATATTAAAGCTTTTAATAATATTCTTGAGTTAATTGGTAATACTCCTCTTGTAAAGTTAAATAAGATTGTTGATGATATTCCCGGAAACTTTTACGCTAAAGTAGAAGCTTTTAATCCTGGTCATTCAAATAAAGATAGAATAGCTCTTCATATAATAGAAACTGCAGAACGAAAAGGCTTATTGAAGCCAGGTGCTACAATAATTGAAACTACATCTGGAAATACGGGTTTCAGTTTGTCTATGGTAAGCATGATTAAAGGCTACAATTGTATTTTAGCTGTATCTTCAAAGTCTTCTCCGGATAAAATTGATATGTTAAAGTCTATGGGAGCTAAAGTTTATGTTTGCCCAGCTCACGTTAATGCTGATGACAAAAGATCTTATTATCAAGTTGCTAAAAGGTTACATGAAGAAATTAAAGGTTCTTTTTACATCAACCAATATTTTAATAAACTAAATACCGAAGCACACTTTAAAACAACAGGACCAGAAATTTGGAATCAAACTAACGGAAAAATAACTCATTTAGTTGCAAGCAGTGGTACCGGGGGAACAATTTCTGGAATTGGACAATATTTGAAATCAAAAAATTCAGATATCAAAATAATTGGAGTTGATGCATATGGTTCAGTTTTAAAAAAATATCATGAAACTAAAGTTTTTGATGAAGATGAGATATATCCCTACAGAATTGAAGGATTAGGTAAAAATCTAATCCCTACAGCTACTGATTTTGATATAATTGATTTCTTCGAAAAAGTCAACGATGAACAAAGCGCCCACTCTTCCAGAGAAATCGCACTAAAGGAGGGTATGTTTGTTGGATATACATCTGGAGCTGCTGTGCAGGCAGTAAAACAGCTTTCAAAAAACAATATTTTTAATAATGAAAGCGTTGTAGTAATGATTTTTTGTGATCACGGTTCTAGATACATGAGTAAAATTTATAGCGATAAATGGATGTCTGATCAGGGATTCTTCGATTCTGAAAAAACTCCATTAGAAAAACCTATTGAATACATAAAATAAATGTTATTTTTGCAGTAATTCTTTATAGCTAAAAATGAATGATTTATTTGATAAAATAGTCTCTAATAAAGGACCCTTAGGTCAGTATGCAAAAGTAGCTGAAGGTTATTTTGCTTTTCCAAAACTAGAAGGTCCAATCAGTAACAGAATGAGTTTTAATGGTAAAAAAGTTATCACTTGGAGTGTTAATGACTATTTAGGACTTGCTAATCATCCCGAAATTAGAGAATTTGATGCTGAAGCTGCAAAACAGTACGGGTCAGCTTATCCAATGGGAGCCAGATTAATGT
>CABXBY010000044.1 GCA_902510655.1 uncultured Bacteroidota bacterium
TTTGGAAGGGGATGATATAGATATCCATGCAAAAGCTGTTGATATAGAACCTGATTTCATCGATAAACCAGATATGGTTTGGAGCCTTAAACAGTTCGAAAAAGATAATTTTTAAGCAGGTCCTCTGAGGTGAGTAATTAAACCGTTAAGAAAATTTCTTAACATCTGATCACCACATTCCATGTATTTTGGATGCTTTTCGTTTCTAAATAATGCATTTATTTCAGATTTTGTTACTTTGAAATCTGCTAGCTTACAAATATTAACTATATCGTCATCTCTTAATTTATGTGCAACTCTAAGTTTTTTAAAAATATCATTATTGGTTAACCCCATATCAATTATTTATAAAAAAACCTCTGAATATTAAGTTCAGAGGTTCTTTTGAAGTTATTTAAAATTAATTAGACATTGCTGCATTATAAGCAGTTGGGTCAAAAGCATTATATACTTCAATTACTTTATCATTTTCCCATTTAAACCAACAATACCCTTTCAGCGTTAGAACTTCTTTTGTTTTTTTAGATGTTGCTGTCCATGTATACCAATAGTTTGTAAATATTGCCCCATCATTGTAATACATAGTTGAAACATGGTATTCAGAATGCTTAATATCATCAAAAAATTCATGTCCTGCAGAAAACGCTTGATTGACTTCATCAAAAGTTACATCAGCATCATTTACATGAAATATTGCATCTTCAGTAAACATTGTTTTGACACTTTCTAAGTTATTGTCTTGATATGCTTTAGTGAATTTAACCATAGCATCAGACTTTTCATCATTCCCAATCATATAACCAGACATTGGGTCATCTTTGTCTGTTTGGTTTTTAGTTGTTGTATCACATGATATAAATAAGACAGATACAAATAAGAGTAAAAATATTTTTTTCATTTAATTGTTTTTGGATTAAATCAAATATACAAATTCAAAACAATTAATTTTTTGAAGACTTTTTAATTTTCCGATAATTCAAACCACCTATTTGTTTTAAGTTCTAAATCTTCTTTAATATTTTTTAACTTAATCGAGTATTTTTTTACGTCGTCTAATGATAATTCTTGATTAAAATGATTTTGAATTTCTTCTTTTAAAAATTCAATTTTCTTTATTTCTTTTTCTAGTTTTTTAAATTCTTTTTGTTGTAAGTAATTCAAATTATTTTTATTTGAGTGCTTTTTCTTTTCATTTAGTTGATAGCTTTCTGACTTTAATTCCTTGTCATTATTTTTGATTTTAGAATCTTCGTAAGCTCTGTAATCAGAATAATTTCCTGGGAAATTCTCAATATTTCCTGATCCTTTAAAAACAAATAAATGGTCTATTATTTTGTCCATGAAATACCTATCGTGAGAAACAACTATTAAGCAACCAGGAAAATCTAATAAAAAACTTTCAAGCACGTTAAGGGTTATGATATCGAGGTCATTCGTAGGTTCGTCTAGAATTAAAAAATTAGGATTTTGTATTAAAACTGTACATAAATAAAGCCTTTTCTTTTCACCACCACTTAATTTATCAACGAAATCATATTGTTTTTTTCTGTCAAATAAAAAACGTTCTAATAGTTGTTGTGCAGAAATTTTTTTTCCTTTTTTTAGAGGAATATAATCTCCATATTCTCTGATCACATCAATTACTTTTTGTCCTTCTTTGTAAGGAATTCCACTTTGAGTATAATATCCGAATTTTAATGTTTCGCCCCATATTATTTTTCCGGAATCTGGATCTTCATTTGAAGTTAACATATTTAAAAAAGTAGATTTTCCTGTCCCGTTTTTCCCAATTATTCCAATACGTTCACTTTTCTGAAACACATAATCAAAGCCTTTTAAAATAGTAGTATCTCCAAATGCTTTATTGACTTTATGCATTTCTATCATTTTACTACCCAATCGTTCCATGTTAATTTCTAATTGAACTTTATGGTCATCTCTCCTTAAACTAGCTTTTTCCTTAATGATTTTAAAATCTTCAATTCTAGATTTGGATTTTGTTGTTCTTGCTTTTGGTTGCCTTCTCATCCATTCCAATTCTTTTTTAAAATGTAGTTTAGTCTTATGTGCTTCTACATTTTCTTGAGCAATTCTAGCATCTCTTTTTTCAAGGTAATAAGAGTAATTCCCTTTGTAGCTGTAAAGTTTACCCTGATCTAGTTCTATGATTTCATTACAAACACGTTCCAAGAAATATCTGTCATGTGTTACCATTAATAAGGTTATTTTTTCTTTAGAAAAATAGCTTTCTAACCATTCAATCATTTCTAGATCTATATGATTTGTAGGTTCATCTAAAATTAATAACTCAGGTTGTTTTAATAAAGCATTACAAAGCGCAATTCTTTTCTTTTGACCTCCAGATAAACTACCTATTTTTGCATTTAAATCGTTGAGTTTTAGTTTAAATAGAATTTTTTTATACTGAGTTTCAAAATCCCAAGCTTGAGCTTGATCCATAGCTTCAAATGCTTTTTGATAAGATTCTTGGTCCTCAGGATTTTTTAAAGCTTTATCATATTCAGAAATTATACTTAAAATGGGATTATCTGCATTTAATATACTTTCTTTCACTGTAAGTTTCGGATCTAGTAATGGTTCTTGAGATAAATAAGCAACTTTAATTCCTTTTCTAAAAACAACTTGACCTTTATCCGGTGAATCTTGTCCAGCAATAATATTTAGTATTGATGTCTTCCCACAACCATTTTTTGCAATTAATGCAATCTTTTGGCCTTGATTTACTCCAAATGATATTGAATCAAAAATAACCTTTTCACCATATGATTTTGAAATTTCTTCAACTGACAATAAATTCATCAATAATTTTTCTTTTTAAATATTTCAAAAATACATAATCATAAATGAGTATATGATTATTAAATACATAAATTAATAATATTAGTCTAGTATAGAGCTTTGACGTGCATGATCTCAAGTTTAAATTCTCCTTGTTGTTTATCAGAAATCTGAAATCCTAAAGAACTTATCTTGTCAATTTCTAATTTTTTTGCATTTCTTGAATAATAACCCATAAACATAGGGTTTAAGTCAGAGACTAAAATTTTAATATTAGTCCACGTTCCAGATTTTGTTTCAAAATTTGTTGAATAATTTGACGACCTATAGTTTTCTCTTAATCTAAATTTATAAATTTTACCGTCTCCTTTTACTCTAAGTTGAAATGCTTTAACATCTTTCAATTTACCTTTATTAAATCTTAGTCTGCTTGAAGCAAATCCACCATTATTTTTTAAAGATACATTTCCATAAAACATTAAATTATTTTCTTTGGTAATATATAAATCAGAATTTGATATTCCTCCCATGACATTATCATTAACTATATTCCAGCTATCTATTCCTATTTCTTCTTGTGGGTTTATAAGATCAATACTTTGACTGTAAAGGGATAACGTCATTAATATTATTAAAATTGAATTGTAAGTCTTCATTATGTATTTTAAATAACTATTTAACAAACACCATACCTAACTAAAAATATGAACGCCATATTCTTTTAATTAGTTCATTAACTTTTTTATATTTAGTTATGGAGAATGAGAAAAAATCTAAAAAGAATAATAAAGTTAATCTTGGAGGGTCTTACAAATTTAAAATAGCAGCTAAATATAAAAAACCTAAGACAAGGGGAGATAAAAACTATAATAAAAGAAATAAAAAAAAATAAATATATATTGAAAAAACATGTATGTATAATTGGAGCGGGTCCATCTGGAATAACTGCAATTAAAAATGTCAGTGAGGCGGGGATTTCTGTTGTAGCATACGATTTTAATAGCGATGTTGGTGGAAACTGGATTTATAATGAAAATGAAAGTCATTCTAGTGTATTCGAAACCACTCATATAATTAGTTCAAAGACATTGTCAGAATTTGAGGATTTTCATTTTGATTCTAATGTGTCAGATTACCCTTCTCATGATGAATTACGATATTATTTTCAATCCTACGCTAAACATTTTAATTTATATCCACTAATAGAATTTAATACATTAGTTAAAAGTTGTGTTCGTTTAAAAAATAATAACTGGGAAGTAATGACTGTAAAAAATAAGGTTGAAAAAACTGAAATTTTTACAGATTTGATTGTTTGTAACGGTCATCATTGGGAGCCAAAATTACCAACTTATAAAGGACGATTTGATGGTGATTTTTTACATTCTCATCATTATAAAAAATCTGAACCTTTTAGAGGTAAAAAAGTATTAGTTATCGGAGGTGGGAATTCAGCTTGTGATGTTGCTGTTGAGACAAGTAGAGTTAGTGAAAAAACTTCAATTAGTTGGAGAAGAGGATATCGAATAATACCTAAATTTTTAATGGGTCAACCATCTGATGTCTTTGCTTCTAAAATGATTTTTCTTCCAATTTTACTAAGAAATTTTTTAGCAGGTATATTAGCTTACATAACTAACGGACCTAATAGTAATTATGGTTTGGCTAATCCTAATCATAAATTCGGAGCTACTCATCCAACTGTAAATAGTGAACTTCTTTACAAAATTAGGCACGGTAAGATAAAACCCAAGGGAGAAATAGAAAGTTTTGAAGGTAAACTAGTTAGATTTAAAGATAAAAGCAAAGAAGAGTTTGATGTTGTAATAGCATGTACAGGTTTTGTATTATCTCATCCTTTTTTTGATAAAAAATTTTTGAATTATAGTGAGGGTCCTGTTCCTCTTTATTTAAAAATGTTTCATCCCAGTTATGATAATTTATTTTTTATTGGGATGTTTCAACCTCTTGGTTGTATTTGGCCCGGTTCTGAACAACAAAGTAAGCTAGTTGTAAAAGCTCTCAAGGGAGGATGGAAAAGACCATCAAATATTGACAAATTATGTCAAAGGGAAGTTACACATCCTGACATAAAACAAATAAAAACAAATCGTCATAGAATTACTGTAGATTTTCATCGTTTTATGAAAGATTTGAAAACACAAATCAAATTGAGTAACTAATTGTATAAATAGAAATAACATTTTAACCATGAAATATTTTTTACTTCCACTAACTATATTTTTAACCTCTTGTAACATGGATGTTAGTGATCAACATTGGCAAAAAGGGAATTTACATACTCATTCGTTTTGGAGTGATGGGGATGATTTCCCAGAAATGATAATTGATTGGTATAAGAAAAATGATTACCAATTCATTGCTCTCTCTGATCATAATACAATTGCTAATGATGATGATTATTGGTACAGACTTAAACAGTCAGATTTAAAAAACAAAACTTTTGAAAAATATAAAAAAAGGTTTGGAGATTGGGTTGAATCTAAAAACGATTCTACTGGATTTCACGTAAGATTAAAAACTTTTGATGAATATAAAACTAAACTTGATGATTTAAATTCATTTCTTATCATTAGATCTGAGGAGGTTACTACTGGATTTGAAAATAAACCAGTACATATTAATGTAACTAACATAAAAGAAAAAATCGATCCCTTTAAAGGAAACTCTGTACTTGATATAATGCAAAAAACTATTGATGCGGTCAATGAACAAAGACAAAAGTTTAATATTCCAATGTTTGCTCATATTAATCATCCAAATTTTGGATATGGAATTAATGTAGAGGATTTAAAAAAATTAAATGGCGAAAGGTTTTTTGAGGTA
>CABXBY010000045.1 GCA_902510655.1 uncultured Bacteroidota bacterium
AGAAGCTATTTTAACACGCTTTGGAAGCGTTTTAAGAAGGCTAATCCATCTGTTGAACAAGGTATAACGATTTATTCTTTTAGGCATTCTGGAGCTATAGAAATCTTTAAGAGAACAGGGTCATTAACCAAGCTACAAAAGGCAATGGGTCATTCAAGTTTAAATGTTAGTTTAACCTACTTACGCGGATTAGAAGTTGCTGAATTAAAAGAAGAAGATATGCCTATGGTTTAATTGTATTTAATATAGATCTGAGAAAACTCAACTCTTCTCTGTTTAGTCCATAGCTCTTAGTAGCAATATGCGCTACAGTATTTCTATAATTATTAACCTGTCTCATCCATTTAAGCCCATCTTTAGAAGACATAATTCCTATTTCAAAATGTTTGTTTCCAGAAATTTCAAATATTTTTTCTGTATTAATTGAAACTTTTTGAAATAATCTCTTAAAATTATTTTCATCATATTCAACACCTTCTCCAGGTATTTTATTCCAAAATTTATTTGAAATATCAATATAATCAGAAATATATAACATATCCTCCCAATTTATTTTAACCTGTTTTTTGTCATCTTTCCATATTCTTGCAGCCTCTTTTTTAGCTCTTCCTTCTGCATCAATTTCAATATTTGAAATTTCTAAATTCCAAGCATCACCGTAAAGTTCTTTCAAATGGTTTATTGTTAAATCTTTGATCCAGACTTCAATTTTGTCCAAATAAACTCTTGCTTCATTTTGTAACTTATCATCCTGAGTTTCTTCAAAAGTTTTTAGTTCATCTGAGTAAAAATCGGGAAACTTATTTTTAATTATAGATTCAAAATACATAGACCAAGTTTTTTCTGCAGCTGTACCTTGTATCTTAAGGTAACCATTTGGATCCTCATTGTCAATTGAAAGTTTTGAAAGTGGTCCCAACAATGAATTTAAATAAGGAGTCATAAAATCCAACCTTTCATCTACTGATGTTTGAATATTGACCCTGTCTTTTTTAGTAATAAATTTATTTATACTACCCAACACATAAATAAACGCATACAAACCTCTGTTAGATCTGATAAAAAAAGATTTATTATCAAATAAATCTTTATAATTCTGAGATATATAAGTATAAGACTTATTGATTAAATCAGAAATATAAAACTTTACTCTATCCATTTCTTCTTGAGGATTTTGAACTTGTAAGTCATATAAAACACCTTCCTCGTTAATTAACTTGCTTCTCTTTACTTTAGGCAAAAGCCCTGGTGCTTTTTTCAAAGCATTGTCGATAAAATTGGGAGATAATTCCTTTGTTTCTTCACCAATTGATAAATAATCTCTAAATGGTCCTATCATATCAGCAAGTTTATTTATAATTCCTGACCTTAAAGCCTTCATTCTACTAAGAGTATTAGTTGAGTTCCAGTTAATATCTTCTTGTAATGTTAATTTCAAGCGTGGAGCAATTTTTTTCTGATTTTCATTGATATCCATAAACATTCCCAATTGTTCATCTGATGTTAAATTCTCAAAAGCAACAACAGGAATTGTGGCATCAAAAATTTCATCTGTATTTGCGTAACCATATAGTCTATGTTGGCCATCAATAATATATGCTATGGAATAAGAATTTGGTATTTTTAAAACACCGTGTCTAGATGATGAATCTAAGTTTTTTGAAGAACTCTGCTGAAATTCTAATTTCTTTTTTGTTATTTTAGTATTGAAATTTACTATTATCGAATTTGGGAAAAATCCATCGTTTTCAATAAATTTTTCAATCCCTCTTAGTCTCGAGGGAACTAACAATCTTTGGTAAGTAGGATCTTCTCGTTCGTTTGTTCTAGTTCTATGTAAAACAAATCCAATTTTAAGAAGATGCCCCGGTTCAATTGAAAACATATAATATTTTTTACCACCCATTAAGCCAGATAAAGCTGGGACATCAATGGCATCTAAATTTATTGTTTCTCCTTTAAAAACAATTCCAAAAAATTGAAATTTTGAAGCTTTTTTATAATTTTTAATAATATCATTAACATAACTTGCAGCATTATCATCTAAATGAAAAGCGTTCATATTTCTTAATCTGTCAATATCCACTTGTCCTAAAATTTGCTTTTCAGTTGCAAAAATGTATTTAACTCTCCTTTTTCCAAAAACTTCTGAAATGCACTTTCTAAAACCATCTATTTTCCTAGGAAGGCTTTCAAAATAATTTTTATAATTAACACTAGCATAGTCCTTACTAGATTTACACTCAATAATCAACGCGACCTCATCGTCAATGGCTAAAACATCAATTTGTTGAAAGTCTTCTTTATTTGGACCATACTTTAATTTTAAATTATCTCTCAAATTTAAATTTCTAAAGCCTAAATTATACATCATACACCAAAGTTTGTCTTCAAACTTTTTATGATGAACTTTTTCTTTTTTTATTTCAACAACAGTTTTATATTGTTTATTGGTTTTTTGCCAACCCTCTTTTTCTTTTTCAATAGCTTCTGTATATGAGACTTTATCAACTAAAAATTCATTTTTTTTAGCTTTAAATTTTTTTCCAAGCTCAGAAATATTAGTAGATACTTTCGATTTAATATCGTGAATTTCTTCATTAGTTAAATAACCCATAATTAAATTATATTGGTGAATAAATATTCTTCATATTTTCCTCTAGATTTTAAGTTACCTCCAATCACAGACCCTCTTGTTAAGGAATACACATTGTCATTAAATTGATTATATATTTTTTTAACCTCAGGGTGATGTGCATTTGATAATATGTAATAAGCTCCTTTACTTCTTATCTCTCTTATAAATTTAGAAAGTTGAAGCTGGTCATCATAAGAAAAAAGTTTTTCATTGTATTTCACAAACCCGTTATTATTGTGAGTGATAGTGTAAGGCGGGTCTAGATAAACTAAATCTCCTTGACAAATATTTGAAATAGACTCATTAAAATCAGAATTATTAACGTTTGTGTTTTTTAATTGTTGTGAAGCAGAGTGAATTAATTTACTAAGTAAATTAAAATCATAGTTTTTTTTCCCATAAGGCACGTTGTATTCTCCTTTTAAATTTACTCTATAAATTCCATTAAAAGATGTTTTATTTAAATGTATAAAACGAGCTGCCTTTATGAATTCATTACCGTTTTTTTCATTTCTTAAAGAATAATATTGTTCCTCTGTTTGTTTGTATCGAGAAAGTATTTTAAGAATTTTTTTTGGATTTTTCTTTACTGCTCTATAACAATTGATTAATTCATTATTTGAGTCTGAGATGAAAGATTTTTTATTAGTTTTTAAACTAAAAAAAACTGAACCTCCTCCAATAAATGGTTCGTGGTAATTATTAAATTCTATTTTATTTACTATTTTTTTTATTGTTGGTATTAACCAATTTTTACCGCCAGTCCACCTTAAAAAAGGTTTGTCTTGCACGACAACATCTGGTTGTTTAAAAAGACTTAAAAGATTCACAACTATGAATATAAATAAAAAAAAAGTTCGATTAACAACTATTATAAATTTTATTAGTTCGATTTAGTCACAAAGCGCATTATATTGAATATCACGATAAGCCTCCCAACATCCCTGTTCTATTCTATAAGTCCATATTTCATTGTATCCATCAATACATACATAAGTGTATTCAACCCAATCATCTCCATATTGCACAGCGTAAGGTTCACTTAGTGGAGAACTTGGATATTCAGATAAATCACAATTATCTGTTTCACAGGAAACAAGAACTAATATTATAAAGTATATTATTCTCATACACTATATAATTCAATATTTATGCCGGTTTATACATTTGATATTTGAAGACATATTATAAGTCATACCGTATATTAAAACATTATTAATCAATACTTTAAGTTTTATGATGTCATTATATTATCAATAATAATGTAATATATTACTTAATACATTTTTGCTTGTCTCTTTGAGGAGTCAAGCAAAATGTTTATTAATTATATTTTGTTTTTAGTCGTTTAGGGGGAGTATTTTCTCTTGTATCTCAATATGACCCTCATAACCATCCGCCCATTAGGGCGTTACATCTAATATCAAAACCGCATACCTCACTTTAAAAAGATGTTACTCTTTTTATATGGAGGCTCCTCCATCAGAATCAAGGCACAAAAAACCAATTCAATCGGTGTCTATTACTACTGACACTGGAAAAAAACTGCTATGCTTACCCACTTACACACTCTATCCGAGTTTAAACGTCAAACCTTATTGGGAAACTAAAGGTTTATTGTAGAAAATATCTTAGTCTTCTAAACGTCTTTATTTAAGCTATATGCTAAGTCTATTGCTTCTTCATAATAGTTAATCAGAAAACAATAATTGTGTTGCATTTTCAAAAGTTATTGAAAGTTCTTAACTATTAATATGGAACTGTTTGATTTAGTTAAACGTTAATAATTGGATTACATTTCTTTCATATTACGTTGTTTAATTTTTAGCATTTTGACTAAACAAAAGGCTAAAAATTTAATGAAGAAGAACTTTAGTTCTGATGAATAGTTCAGTTGATTTTACCTGCAAGACATAATTAAAAAGTGCCGAAATAGTGCCGATAACAGGTTAAAAATTTGTATATTAATACTTAATTATGTCTACTAGATTATAGTAGTTAGAACAACAAAAAAACCCCCGATATCTCGAGGGCTTACTTTTGGGTGGAAGACCGGATTCGAACCGGCGACCTCCTGAACCACAATCAGGCGTTCTAACCAACTGAACTACAACCACCATTTAATCAGGGGCAAATTTATATTATTTTATCTAATATTTCTAATAAAATATTATTGATATTATAAGTTAGAAAAATATTTTCTGTAAAAAGATGTATTTAATATTTATTATATTAAAAATTAAATAATTATCTATTTATGGATTTAAACTCTATATCTCTTGGGCTGATGATTTTTTTTTACTTATTCGCAGGAATTAGTCATTTTAAAAATCCTAAATTTTTTCTTCAAATAACACCAAAATGGGTATATAGACCTGATTTAGTCAATATTATTATTGGTATTCTTGAAATAGGATTAGCACTTGGTCTTGTTTTAGAAGCAACAAGATCAATATCGGCTGTTGGAATAATAATATTATTAATATTAGTATTTCCAGCAAACGTATATCATTTACAAATTTCAATTAAAAAGAAAAAAAATATAATTGGAACAATATTTCGATTACCAGTTCAAGGACTACTAATTTATTGGGCTTATATATTTATATAAGACTTTGTAAATCGTTTATTCCTATTGACTTATTTGATGTAAAACCTTCAGCATGCTCTACATTAATTAATCTACCTAAATCAGCAGATCTATTAATCACATTATTTACAAAATTTTTACTACTTATCAATGTTTCTGGCTCATTACTAGTTGGGTCAAAAAACTGGCTGGAATATGCTTTTATTGCGTTTGTTTTAGTTTCAATATGACCAGAAAT
>CABXBY010000046.1 GCA_902510655.1 uncultured Bacteroidota bacterium
GGAAGCAGTTCAATTGGGACTGCAATTTTCAAAGAATTAAATCCTTTTTATGATTTACATGCTACTTATTATAAACAAACTAAGTTTAGGTCCAATAAAAGGTATATCTATTATGATCTTGAAGATGATCCTATTACAATACTAAATAAATTAAATCCTAATATTATAATTTCTGGCTTAAAAGGTAATTTTAATTTACAAGTAAAATATTACGATAAAATTATCAAATATTGCGAAACTTTTGATTCAAAGCTAATGTTTATATCCTCTTCAAGTGTTTTTGATTCATTTATAAATTTCCCATCATATGAGGAGGATAAAACTTTTTCTCAAAGTATCTACGGAAGATTTAATATTCATATAGAAAATAAATTATTTAGAATGAAAAATTCAAATTGGACAATTAATAGATCTGCTATGATTTTTAGTTCAAAATCAAAAAGAATAGATCAGATAAAAGAAAGCATTATTAACTTATGTCCAATAGAAATATTTCCAAATTTAATTATCAATATAAATTCAGAAAATTTGTTAGCAAAACATTTGCATTATATGATAAGTAGGAATCTAAGCGGAATATTTCATCATGGAAGTAAAGATTTAATTAATCATGAAGAATTAATAAAAAATATCATTAAAAAATTAAATTTTAAAGAAGTTAATTATAAATACGTATATACAACTAATAACAATAGATATCTTTCGCTACTTTCTAATAAAAATTCATTTCCTAAACATCTTAATTTCACATTTAATTCTATTTTAGAAAAAATTCAATAAAATCATTTTATTAACTTAAGCATATAAATTATATTTGAATTTATGGGAAGAGCATTTGAATTTAGAAAAGCAAGGAAAATGAAAAGATGGTCTGCAATGGCTAAAACTTTCACCAGAATTGGAAAGGACATTGTTATGGCTGTAAAAGATGGTGGGTCATCAATTGAAACTAATTCAAAGCTAAGAGCTGTAATTCAAAATGCAAAGGCAGCTAACATGCCTAAAGACAATATTGAAAGAGCTATAAAAAGAGCTTCAGATAAATCTACAGGAAATTTCAAAGAAATTCTATTTGAAGGATATGGGCCTTACGGAATTGCAATTATTGTTGAAACGGCAAGTGATAATAATAATAGAACAGTTGCTAATGTTAGAAGTTATTTTAATAAATACGGAGGAAATTTAGGTACCGCTGGATCTGTTGAGTTCATGTTTGATAGAGTTTGTAATTTTAAAATTCAAACAGAAATAGATATAGAAGAATTAGAGTTAGACTTTATTGATTTTGGAGTTGATGAAGTTATAAAAGATGAAGATGGAGAAGTGATTTTATACTCATCTTTTGAAAATTACGGATCAATTCAAAAAGAACTTGAAAATCAAGGAATTGAAATTATATCTTCTGAATTTGAAAGAATTCCAAAACAAATGAAGGAATTAAATGATGACAAGAAGGAAGAAGTTAATATTTTAATTGAAAAAATAGAAGAAGATGACGATGTTCAGAATGTATTTCACAATATGAATTAATCAAGAATATTCAGGAATTTTACCCTTGACACCTTTGAATAAACTTTTTAAATAGTTAATGTCTTCATTTATATCATCTGTTAAATCAAATGGTTTTGAAATTATAATTTGTTTATTTTCAAAATCTAATGCGACGCTAATTACAGGAACATTAGCTTTTTTTGCTATATAATAAAAACCTGTTTTCCATTTATTAACTTTCTTTCTTGTACCCTCTGGAGATATTCCAAGAATGAATGTATTGTTTTGATTAAAAATCTCAACAATTGAATCAACACTATTAGAATTACTTCCTCTGTTAACTGGAATACCTCCTAACCATTTAAGAAAATATTTTAATGGAAACTTAAACAGTTCTTTTTTTCCTATAAAGCTTACATTTTTTTGCTTAAATAAACTACGTGCAAAAATTGCAATAAAAAAATCTATCCAATGAGTATGGGGAGCAGCTATTATTATACATTTTTTTGGAAAATCAGTATCACCAACAATTTTCCATTTAATAATATTGAAAAATATATATCTTCGAATTTTAATCATTTATCAATTTTCTAGCATTAATTAAATCTTCCATAGTATCAATACCTATTCCATCAAAATCAGTGATTACCATTTTAATTTTTTTTCCATTTTCTAAATATCTTAATTGTTCTAGCTTTTCGATTAACTCTAATTTTGTTGGTTTTGAATTATAAAAATCCACTAAGCTTTTTTTTCTAAACCCATAAACTCCAATGTGTTTAAAATACTTGACTTTGAAATTCGGTACAGTAGAGAAAGGAACTGGTGTCCTAGAAAAATATAATGCAAAATTATTTTTATCAGTCACAACTTTAACATTATTGGGGTTTTGAATCTCATTGCTTGAAGAAATGACCTTCATTAAAGAAACTAAATCAATTTCATTATCATTATCATCTTTAAAAGTATTTATAAGTTTTTGTAAACTATTTTTATCTATCAATGGTTCATCTCCTTGAACATTAACTATAATATCAACTTGCATATCTTTTGCAAATTCAGCAATTCTATCAGATCCAGAATCATGATTCTCTTTACTAAATAAAATATTTTTATGATGTTTTATTAAAAAGTTATAAATCTCTTTAGAATCAGTTACTACGTATACATCATCAAACAAATTAGTTTTAATTGTATTTAGAAGAGTTGATAAAATGACAGGAACTCCATTAAGATCCATCATGAGTTTTCCTGGCAATCTTGTAGAATTTAATCTGGCAGGAATCATCGCTATAATTTTCAATTTTATACTTTTAATTCAAAAATACACTTAAATTTTAAAAACCAATTAAATATAATTTCTTTTCAGCCCTAGTTACTGCAGTATATAACCATCTTAAATAATCCATATCAACACCATCTTTTAAGTAGGGTTTTTCTATAAAAACTATTGGCCATTGACCACCTTGAGCTTTATGACAAGTTAAAGAATAAGAAAATTTTACATTTAAAGCATTAAAAAAAGGATTTTCTTTTGTTTTAATGAATCGTTTATATTTTGATTTAAGATTCATGTAATCTTTTTGAACCTCATTATATAATTTATTTGATTGATCATATGAAAGTGACGGCAAATCTGAATTTAAGGTATCTAATAAAATAACTGTTTCTAGAACTGGTTCATCACTGTAATCAACTAATTTAACTTTGACTTCAGCAAATTTAAATCCATACAATTCTTTAACTGAAAAAATTTCTAAAATTTGTATAATATCACCATTTGCTAAAAAAGAAATATTTAAATTTTCAGATGACCAGAAGTAATTATTTTTAGTTATAATTAATAAATCTCCAACAGAAATTAAACTTTCATTAAACAATATTGATTTTCGAATCTGTTGGTTATATAAATTAGCTCTTTTATTAGATCTAACTATTATAATAGTCTTTTCAGATCCGTTTTTATTGTAAGATGACTCAATTTTTTCTTGAATTTCGAATCCATCATTTAATATTTCAACATCCGGAAATAATTGAAAATTAAAAGAAAATATTTCATTTAAAATATTATTTCTAATTTCTGTAGCATTAATTAAAATTCCTGAGGACTTTGATTGACGAACAACATTACTTAAAGTAAATTCCTTAGATTTTAAACCATAGAACTCTTCAATCAAATCTGAATTTAAAGCTGGACTAATAGTTTGTTTAACTGGGGGGAGTTGAGCTGTATCTCCAAGAAATATCAATTTAGAATGAGTTTTAAAATCAACATATTTAAAAATATCAGATAATAAAGATTTTGATTTAAATAAATCAGATGAAGTTGTAGAGTCTGATATCATAGATGCCTCGTCCACAATAAATAAAGTATTTTTTAGTTTATTAGTTTTTAATTTAGTTTCGAACTTTCCAAATTTATCAACTGAGGAATAATATATTTTTTTGTGAATAGTAAATGATTTTTTTTTTGAATAATTAGATAAAACCTTAGCAGCTCTTCCAGTTGGTGCTAATAAGCATATATTATATTTCAAAAACTTAACGTTATCAACTAAAGTTTTCATTAATGTTGTTTTTCCTGTTCCTGCGTAACCCTTTAAAATGAATAAGCCAATTTCATTGTTCGAACTAAGAAACTTACTTAGCTCTTGAATTGCAGTGATTTGATCCTCTGTAGGCGTAAAAGAAAACTTATTAATTAAAAGTTGAGAAAAGTCTTTAAAATCCATTGTAGATAAGAGAATGTAATGTGTTTGGTGGGTTTAAAAAAAAATGTAGTTTTGTTAAATATAATTAATTAAACAATGGAATTCATATCAAAATATAAGAGATATATAGAATCTGTACTATGGGTCTTAATAATAGTTTTTGCTTTTCAGGTATTTAACTCTGTTAACGCTCCTATAAAATTTAATGAGGTCAAAAATGAGAGATACCTTAAAGTTATTGATAAACTTAAGGATATTAGAAATGCACAAATAGCTTATAAAAGTGTTAACGGTGTGTATTCTGACAGTTTTGAAGGTTTAATAAAATTTATTGATACAGCTCAATACACACTTATTCAGAAAAGAGATTCTAGTTATATGAAATATGACAGAGTTTACAGAATCGACATGTTAAAAGAAGTTGTAGTAATTGATACACTCGGATTTGCATCTGTCAAAGATTCATTATTTGGAAGTTCTGACAGGTACAAATCAATGGCAGAAGTTCCCATAGATGGTGTAAATCAAATGTTTGCAATAAAGGCAGATGTAATTGATAAAAACGGCTACAATGTTCCTGTTTTTGAAGTTAGAGTTTCTAAGGACGCAATTTTATTTGATCAAAATAAAGATCTTTTAAAGCAAGAAAAGGCTCTAATGTCTGTTGATGGTGTTAATGGCCCTGACCTTGTACTAGGATCCATGTCTGAGGTCAGCACCAATGGAAATTGGCCAACAACCTATGATGCAATCGCAAGAAATTAGTAAATTAGAAAAAAGTTTATCTCTTATTATAATGATTAGCTCTAAAGAGCTAAAACTTTTGTTAAGAGACTCTGTTGATTCCCAAATTATAGATCAAATCTCTTCAAATTATTCTGAAGAAATAGAAATTGAAGAAATTTTATCCGAACTAAAAAACAAGTTAAAAGAATTTAATTTATTAAATGTTGTTAAAGTAACATTGGTGCTAAACAACAAACTATCTGTGCTTGTTCCAAATGATTTTTTTCAAGAGGACAACTGTCTAGAATACCTTAAATTTAACTCTAGATTAATTAAAAATGATACTGCTTCCTCTGACTATATTGAAGAATTACAAACACATAACGTGTATATAACTTATGGAAACATCACTAATTATTTAATAGAAAAATTTGGCTCA
>CABXBY010000047.1 GCA_902510655.1 uncultured Bacteroidota bacterium
ACTATTATTAAAAATTCATTTAAAATGATGGATTTATTAGATAATTCCCCATACGATTACATCATTAATTCTACTGAAAAGGAAATTGATAAATTAAATATAAAGCATAGAACATTTAATGAGATTGATTTCAGATATTTCATAAAAAGACTAAAATATATATATAAAAACTATGGAAATTTAGAAAATATTTTTTTTAAAAATATAAAGGATAATACCTTGCATAACTCAATACACAATTTTAAATCACTTTTTTTTAAAAATAATTTCCCATTAAGAACAACTAAACATATAAGCGATCCATATAAAGGTTCAGCATGTAAAAGAGTTAATATGTTTTTAAGATGGATGGTAAGAAAAGATTCTAACGGAGTTGATTTTGGAATATGGAATAAAATATCTCCTTCATATTTGTCGTGTCCCCTTGATGTTCACAGCGGAAGAGTAGCTAGAAAATTAGGCATATTAAATAGAACTCAAAACGATCATAAGGCTGTTCTAGAACTTGACAATAAACTAAGAATTCTAGATTCAAATGACCCCGTTAAATATGATTTTTCTTTGTTTGGTTTGGGTGTATTTGAAGGATTTTAGTTATTAATAATCAATAAATTCAAATCAATTCTTATATTTGCCCAGCATTTATTAAAAAATGTATCAAAGAGTAACTTGATTGCATGAATATAATTCTTAAATCTGCAAAAGTTATAAATGTCGAAAGTAAACACAACGGCAGTAAGCAAGATATTTTAATTTCCGAAGGTAAAATAAAGAAAATTGGTAGTTCAATTTCAGATAAAAACGCTAAAACAATTAGTGTAAAAAATCTTCATGTTTCTATAGGTTGGTTTGACAGCAGTGTTTCATTTGGAGAACCAGGATATGAGGAGAGAGAAACTCTTTTAAATGGTGCTGACGTTGCTGCTAAAAGTGGATTTACAGATCTCCTTTTAAACCCTAGTACAAAACCTGTTCTCGATAATCAAACTGATATTTCATTCATTAAATCTAAATCTTCAAATTCTTCTTGTAATATTCATCCCTTAGGAGCATTAACTCTCTCTAGTGAATCTAAAGATTTAGCTGAATTATTTGATATGAAAAATTCTGGCGCAGTAGGATTTTATGATTTTAAAAAACCAATCTTAAATTCTAATTTATTAAAAACTGCACTTTTATATTCACAATCCTTTAACTCTGTTATAATGTCATTTCCTCAGGATAGCTCAATTGCAAAGGGCGGTTTAATAAATGAAGGCAGTATAAGTGTAAATTACGGAATTAAAGGTATTCCTAATTTTGCGGAAGAGATTCAAATAGCTCGAGATTTACATATTTTAGAATACACTGGGGGAAAGTTACATATCCCCACTATTTCAACAAAAAAATCATTAGAATTAATAAAAAAAGCAAAATCTAAAGGATTAAATGTTACTTGTAGTGTTGCTGTTCATAATTTAATTTTTAATGATAAAAAATTAAAAGATTTTGACACCAGATTTAAAGTTCTTCCTCCACTAAGAGAAGAAAAAGATAGGATAGCACTAGTAAACGGTATAAAATCTGGTTTAATTGACATGGTAACTAGTGATCATCTTCCTATAGATTTAGAAAATAAGAAAACAGATATTGAAAATGCTAAGTATGGTACAATAGGTCTTGAATCTATTTTTGGGTCATTACTTTCATTATTCGATTTAAATCAGACTATTGAAATTTTATCAAGAGGACGTGAAATATTCAATATTAAAAAACCTGAATTTGAAGTTGGCAGTAAAGCATCACTAGCTTTGTTTACCATTAATGACTATGAATTTTCTAAAGCTGATATTTTATCTAAATCAACAAATAGCGCTTTCTTAGGAATGAAAATGAAAGGCAAACCAATTGGAGTAATAAATGGAAATAAGATTACGATTAATGAGTAACAAATTACCTTTTTATCATTTAGTTCGTAAATCAACCTTAGAAAACATCCCATCCCCGCTTCTAATTATGGTCCACGGCTACGGAAGTAATGAAAAAGATTTATTTTCATTTTCTAGAGCTATACCTAGCCATATTACAATAGTTTCTTTAAGAGGAGATATCGAAATACAAAATAATGGCTATGCTTGGTACAATATATCATTAGATTTTAATGGAAATAAATCTTACGATATTACTAAAGCTCAAGAATCCAGAGACAAGATTGTTACATGTATTGATAAATGTGTTGAAACATACAATATTGATAATAAAAATATTAATCTAATGGGTTTTAGTCAAGGTGCGATGTTAGTCAATGCTGTAGCATTATCTTATCCTGAAAAAGTTAATAACGTAATTTCTTTAAGTGGAGCCTTTGATCCCAACATAATAGATGTCTCAGAAATTAAATCACTAAAGAAGTTGTCCTTTTATGTTTCTCATGGAACTCAAGACGAAATACTTCCATTTGAACTTTCTAAACAAAGTCTAGAAGTATTAGATAAAAATAAAGTTAATTACATATTCGAAGAATATCCCATAGGACATGGAGTTTCTCCTGATAATTTCAAATCTATGTTAAAATGGATGAGTAAAAAGATTAATTCACCTCAATAATAAGTCCATCATAAGATAAGTGGACATTTTTAGGTAGTTTCTTTTCTACATCATCATGAAAGCCCAACATATGGCTTATATGAGTTAAATAAGTTTTTTTTGGCTTGATTATTTTTATCAAATCTAAAGCTTCCTCAAGATTCAAATGTGAAAAATGGGGTTCAATTCTAATAGTATTTAATACTAAAACATCTAAGTTTTTAAGTTTTTTTATTTCATTATCCTCGATTGTTTTCAAATCTGTTAAGTAGGCAAAATTTTCAAATCTATATCCATAAACTTGAAGGTCAGCATGTAAATATGAGATTGGAACAACATTAAATTTATTTAAATTCAAATGTGAGTTGGGGTCTATATAATTTGGAATAATCGTGGGAGCTCCTGGATACTTATTATCTTTTTTAAAGATATAACTGAACCTATTAGAAAGATTATCTAAAACTCTTTTATGTCCATAAATAGGTAATGCTCCATGTCTGAAGCAAAAAGGACGTATATCATCTAAACCGGCAGTATGATCTGCATGTTCATGGGTAAACAGAATACCATCGATTTTATTACAGTTACAATTTATCATTTGTTGACGAAAATCCGGACCACAATCAATGATATATGTATAATTGTCAAAATCAATTTTGACTGAGGACCTAAGACGTTTGTCTTTTGTGTTTTGACTTAAGCACACAGGATGATTACTCCCAATTAAAGGAATTCCCGTTGACGTACCAGTACCAAGAAACGTAATTTTCAAAACATTTTTTTATAAAAATATATTTTTTAGTTGATAAACTTTTTAACTTAGCGGAATATATTTTTAAAATATGTCAATTTCTCTTAAAGGTGATAAGCCTTTTGAAAATATCCCCTCAATTAAAGCCAAGGCTTTAAGAATAAATTTAAACGATCACATTTATGGAACTTTCGCTGAAATTGGTGCTGGGCAAGAAGTAGCAAGACACTTTTTTAGATCTGGTGGCGCTTCAGGGACTATTGCCAAGACAATGAGTGCTTATGATAAAGCATTTAGTGATGCAATTTATGGAGAAGAACCTGACAACAGATATGTTTCTGAGTCAAGACTAAAGAAAATGCTATCTCATGAAGTAAATTTATTAGAATCTAGAATGGACAGAAAAGAACATCCTAATAAAATGTTCTTTACTTATGCAAATACTGTAGCTACAATTGATTTTGCTAAAAAATATCGTGGTCATGGTTGGATGGGTATTAGATTTCAAACAGATTCCTCTGAGGATTACAGTGAAATATTAATTCACGTAAGATTCAATTTATTTGAAGCTAGAGCACAACAAGAAGCTTTAGGATTAATGGGGTTAAATCTCATATATGGTGCATATTATAAACATAACGAACCTAGAAAATTACTAAAATACTTATATGATCACTTAGATCCTGATGCGATTGAAATTGATACTATTAATTTCTCTGGTCCTTTATTTAAAAATGTTGATAACAGGGTGATGAGTTTGGAATTAGTAAAAAATGGCATGACTGAAGCAGTTATGTTTGGACCTGATGGAAATAACATATTGCCAGCTAGAGTATTATACAAAAAAAACATTTTAGCTATTAGGGGAAGTTTTAGGCCTGTTACAAAAGTTAATGAAGACATGTTTGATAAATCAATTGAAATAATGTCACATGAACAAGATTATGACGAAAACAAACATTTAACTGTATTTGAAATAACTCTTTCAAACTTAAAAACCTCAAACGGAGACGTAAATGAACTTGACTTTATTCACCGAGCAACTCTTTTGTGTTCTCTTGGATTGACTGTGATGATTACAAATTTTAAGGAATATTACAGGTTAGCAGAATACTTTTCAAATTATACTCAAGAAAAAATTGTCCTAACAATGGGTGTAAACAATTTAGTTGAAATTTTTGATGAAAAATATTATAGTCATCTTAGTGGTGGAATACTGGAGGCTTTTGGAAAACTTTTCTATAAAAACCTAAGAATATTTCTTTATCCGATGAAAGTTAATGGAGATATAATTAATAGTAATAACCTTCACGTAGCTCCAAGAATGAAAAATCTTTACAAGTTTTTCAAATTCAATAATAAGGTTATTGATATTTTCGGTTTTGATAAAGACTTATTAGATATATTCTCTCAAAAAGTTTTACAAATGATCAAAAACAATGAAGGGGGTTGGGAAAAAATGATTCCAAAAAAAGTAACAAAATTAATTAAAGAAAAAAATCTATTCGGTTATAAAGATTTATGAATCAAGTATTTGACTTGTATGATCTTTGGTTTTTACTTTTTCTATAACGTTAGTTATAACGCCTTCTTTATTTAAAACAAATGTTGTTCTCAAAATACCTTCGTATTCTTTTCCCATAAACTTTTTAAAACCCCAAACTCCAAAAC
>CABXBY010000048.1 GCA_902510655.1 uncultured Bacteroidota bacterium
CATTATCTGGTATTGCAATTGCTATCGGAACGATGGTCGATGTTGGTGTTATACTATCAGAAAATATTATTCGGCATTTAGACGAAAATCGTTCCCACGAAAGTAGGAATCTCATACCCATAAACACGGTAGTTTATAACGCAACAGCTGAAGTGTCTGGCGCAATCGTAACCGCAGTTATGACAACTATTATCAGTTTCATTCCTGTATTTACAATGATTGGAGCGGAAGGAAAACTATTCAGACCATTAGCCTTCACAAAGACTTTTGCATTAACAGCTTCTATAATAGTAGCATTATTTTTAATTCCACCTTTTGCAGCGTTTTTATTCAGAAAGAAAAACATCAAAAGCACTTTTAAATATGTTTTAAATGGCGTTTTAATAGCATTAGGAATCATTGCTATAATATACGGGTATTGGTTGGGGTTAGTATTGATTGCTTTTGGTACGGTTGCAATAACCAGTGATTTTTTGAACAGGGATAAATTCCACTTTTCACTTTCAACTTTTCACTTTTCACTTTCAACAAATTTTATCAATATCATTATTTCGGTATCAGCAATAGTATTCCTTTTAGCTGAATATTGGAGACCATTAGGCGTGGATAAAAGCATTTTCTGGAATCTCATTTTTGTGAGTGTTATTTGCTTTGGTTTATTAGGTATTTTCTCATTATTTATCAAATATTACACACGTATTTTAAGGTGGTGTTTAGATAATAAGTTGCTCTTTTTGTCTGTTCCAACAGCTATTGTCATTGCAGGTTTTTTCATTATGAAAAATACAGCCAAAGAGTTTATGCCATCTTTAAATGAAGGCTCATTTCTACTAATGCCAACCTCTATGCCTCATTCTGGCGTAGAAGAAAACAAACGTGTTTTACAACAATTGGATATGGCTGTTGCCAGTATTCCAGAGATTGAAACCGTAGTTGGTAAGGCAGGTCGTACAGAATCAGCTTTAGACCCAGCACCCTTATCAATGTATGAAAATATCATTCAGTACAAACCAGAATATATGCTGAATGAAAATGGACAACGTCAACGCTATAAAGTAAATTATAATGATTTGTTTGAATTGAAAGATGGACGATTCATCGCAAATCCAAATAATTCCGAAAATGTCACCTTGAGCGCAGTCGAAAGGTCTCAACTCATTCCAGATAACAATGGCGAGTATTATCGTAATTGGCGAACAGAAATACAATCACCAGACGATATTTGGAATGAAATCGTAAGAGTGACCAAATTGCCAGGCGTAACCTCTGCACCAAAGCTGCAACCTATTGAAACCCGATTGGTAATGCTTCAAACAGGAATGCGAGCACCAATGGGAATTAAAGTAAAAGGTCAAGACTTAAAGAAGATTGAAGCGTTTGGTGTGCAATTAGAAAACGTCATCAAGGAAGCTGAAGGTGTGAAACAAGAAGCTGTTTTTGCAGACCGAATTGTTGGTAAGCCTTATCTGCTCATTGATATTGACAGAGAGAAAATTGCACGTTATGGCATTTCGATACAAGATGTTCAAGATGTATTAAAAGTAGCAGTTGGCGGAATGGTATTAACCCAAACCGTTGAAGGTCGAGAACGCTATGGTGTTCGAGTACGATACCCAAGAGAATTACGAGCAAACCCAACAGACTTACAACAGATTTATGTGCCAGTTGAAAAAGGCAGTCCTTTGCCATTAAGCGAATTAGCAACGATAAGATACGAACAAGGTCCACAAGTCATTAAAAGTGAAGATACTTTTTTAGTTGGCTATGTATTGTTTGATAAATTAGATGGCTTTGCAGAAGTAAGCGTTGTTAAAAATGCACAAGCATTAATTCAAGAAAAGATAGATTCTGGTGAATTGATAGTTCCAAAAGGAATCAACTATGCATTCACAGGAACGTATGAAAATCAGTTACGAGCAGAAAAAACCTTATCGGTTGTTGTACCGTTAGCATTGGCAATCATTTTCTTAATTCTGTATTTTCAGTTCCGTTCGGTTGGTACGTCCTTAATGGTATTCACAGGTATCGCAGTAGCCTTTGCAGGTGGTTTTATAATGATTTGGCTCTATGGTCAAGATTGGTTTTTAAACTTCAATGTCGCTGGCGAAAATATGCGAGACTTATTCCAGATGCATCCCATTAATTTAAGTGTAGCAGTTTGGGTTGGGTTTATTGCACTCTTCGGTATAGCAACAGACGATGGTGTAGTAATGGCAACCTATTTAACGCAAGCTTTTGATAGAAATACACCAGAGAATAAAAAGGAAATTAGAGCATCTATTGTAGAAGCTGGTGAAAAAAGAATCAGACCGTGTTTAATGACTACAGCTACAACCATTTTAGCATTATTACCAGTATTAACCTCTGCAGGTCGAGGAAGCGACATAATGATTCCGATGGCAATTCCAAGTTTTGGCGGAATGCTCATTGCCTTAATCACTTTGTTTGTTGTACCAGTATTGTATAGCTGGAAGGCAGAAGTTCAACTTAAAAGAACATCAAATGAAAAATAAAATAATAAATATTAAACTCGTCTTGATTCTTGTTTCTTGCTTCTTGAGTCTCTTTACAAACGCTCAACAATTAGAAATATTTATTGATGAAGCTTTAACAAAAAATCCAGAAATTCAAAAGTTTGAGTTACAATACAAAAGAGCTTCTGAAAAAGTAAACGAGGTTAACACCATTCCTAATACCGAATTTGGTGTTGGTTACTTTATAAGTGAACCGGAAACCAGAACAGGTGCACAACGCTTTAAAGTATCTGCTAAACAAATGTTACCGTGGTTCGGAACCATTACATCGAGAGAAAACTATGTAAGTTCATTGGCAGATGCTAAATACGAGGACATTGTTATCGCAAAGCGAAAACTAATGGCTTCGGTATCACAATCCTATTTTAATCTATACGCCAACAAAGCAAAGCAAGAGGTGTTAACTGAAAATATCAAACTATTAGAAACTTACGAAACATTAACACTAACATCTGTTGAGGTTGGTAAAGCATCCGCAGTAGATGTGTTGCGATTGCAAATGCGTCAGAACGAAATGCAACAATTAAAAGACGTATTGCAACAACAATTTTTAGCAGAACAAACTAACTTCAATAATCTATTGAATAGAGATAATGATGTTACCGTGAATGTGGTAGATAGTTTACTGATACCTTCTGAAGACTTTGATATTACTTCTGAAAATTTAGCATTACATCCCGAATTACTAAAATATGATAAACTTTATAAATCCATAGAGCAATCAGAATTATTAAATCAAAAAGAAAGCAGTCCAATGATTGGTTTTGGATTAGATTATATCAATGTTGCTGAAAGACCAAATATGGATTTCAGCGATAACGGAAAGGATATTGTAATGCCAATGGTTTCGGTATCTATCCCAATTTTCAATAAGAAATATAAATCCCAAACCAAACAAAATGATTTGCAGCAGCAGGAAATTACTGCTCAAAAACAGGAACGTTTAAATGCATTGGAAACGCTTTTAGACAAAGCAAATAACGAACGCATTTCTGCAAGAATAAGTTATGCTACTCAAACAAAAAACTTAAAGCAAGCTAAAGATGCAAAAGACATTTTAATCAAAAGCTACGAAACAGGAACGATAGATTTTAATGATGTTTTGGATATTCAAGAACTACAACTAAAGTTTCAAATGAACCAAATAGAATCAATTAGAACTTATTATGTTCAATCAACGATTATTAATTATTTAACACAGCAATAATGAAACACACATATAAGATTGCGGGAATGACTTGCAATAACTGTAAGGCTTCCGTCGAGAAATATTTAAGTAAAATAGACCACGTATCAGAGGTGTCTGTTAATCTTGAAAAAGGTGAGGCAGAAGTGAAAATGAATAAACATATTTCAACTGATATACTACAAAAAGCATTACCAGAAAAGTATACTTTATCTGAAAAGAAAGAGAAGAATGTGTTTGCATCTTCAAGTATGTCGGCAATGCCTATGGAAGAAGAAAAAAGTAAATTACAACAGCTAAAACCTTTATTGCTTATCATTTTTTATATAGCAACTGCAAGTGTATTATTACATTATAAAAATTGGACTTGGAGCGCTTTTATGCTCGACTTTATGGGGTTATTTTACATCGTGTTTAGTTTTTTCAAGATGTTAGATTTAAAAGGCTTTCCTGAATCCTTTCGTATGTACGACCCTTTAGCTAAACGTGTTCCTTTTTATGGGAAAGTTTATCCATTTATTGAAACAGCTTTAGGACTGATGTTTTTATTGCGGTTTGAAATTAATATAGCTTTAATAATTACACTTATAGTATTAGGGATAACAACAATTGGAGTAACAAAAACATTATTGGACAAAAAATCAATACGATGTGCGTGTTTAGGTACTGCTTTAAAATTACCTATGACAGAAGCCACTTTTATTGAAAATGCTATTATGATTGTAATGGCGACATTAATGCTTATAAATTAAATTGTTATGGTAAATAGGCATACTGCGTTAAAAATTAGAAAAACCCACAGGTATTTGGGTCTCTTTTTAGGGATTCAATTCCTGTTTTGGACTATTAGTGGTTTATACTTTAGTTGGACGAACATCGATGAAATACACGGAGACCAATTTAAAAACTTGAAGTATCAACCCAAAGCATTTAATAGTTTAATAAGTCCTTCAGAAATGGATGTTCCAAATGGTATAAAGACTATTGAATTAAGAGATATTGATAATGCACCGTACTATTGGATAAATAAAGAGCAATTGTATAATGCTTTAGATGGAATGCC
>CABXBY010000049.1 GCA_902510655.1 uncultured Bacteroidota bacterium
CGATGTGGATGCACTTAGTTCCTCTGACATTGAGTCTATTTCTGTGCTTAAAGATGCTTCTACAACTGCCCTTTATGGTGTTAGAGGAGGTAATGGAGTTATAGTAATTACTACTAAATCCGGTAAAAAGAACCAAGAAACACAATTTACTTTAGATACTTCTTACGGAGTTCAAGAAGTTGAAAACTTCATTGATGTGTTAAATGCTGCTCAGTATGCTGCTATTTTAAATGAAGGTAGTGTAACATCTGGTGGTTCTTTATTATTTACAAACCCTTCTGCATTTGGAGTAGGTACAAACTGGCAAGCTGAATTATACGATTCTGCTCCAATATCAAACACTACTTTATCTGCTTCAGGAGGTTCTGACACAACAACGTATTTTCTTTCTGCTAGTTATTTAGCTCAAGAAGGTGTAGCTGTTGGTGGTGATAAAGATTTCTATGATAGATCTACATTAACTGCAAATTTTGTTACTGATTTAACGGATGATTTAAAAGTTTTATTTAATACTAAATACTCTAACTTACAAGGTAATGGTAACGGAGGAAATCAAGTATTTAATGCTTTAAACTTTGATCCCTCAGTTTCTCCAATGGAAGATGGTGTTTACGGAATGAGTAATACCATTACTCAAGAAGTAATCAATCCTCTTGCGGGAGTTGCAAATTCTTATGGAGATAATAAAACAGATAAAATTATTGGTAAAGTTGAATTACAATATGACTTATTAGATAATCTTAAAATTACCTCTAGATTAGGTTACTCAGGTATATGGCAACAATCTAAAGGATTTACTCCACTACAATTTTATGGAATAGGTCATAATAGAACCAATGCTAACGCTGATTTAACTCCTAGAACAGAAGACGATCACAACAGAGTTTCAGAAACTAAAAATAATTGGTTTAATTATACGTACGAATTGTTTGGTAATTATGACTTCTCGATTGACAATGCACATAACTTCAATGTTTTTGCAGGGTTTACAATTGGAAAAAGCACTTACAATGGTTTAAGTGGAAGTAATGTTGATGTTCCATTTAATTCTTGGACTTATGCAGATTTAAGTTCTGCCTCTGGTGGAATTGAAGATCAAACAACTGGTTCTGGTCAAAGCGTAAACAGAAGTGTGTCGCTTATGGGTAGAGTTGAATACGACTTTAACGAAAAATATTTAGCTTCTCTTACTGTAAGAAGAGATGGATCTACAAGCTTTGGGAAAAACAACAAATTTGCTATTTTCCCATCTGCTTCCCTAGGTTGGGTAGCTTCAAACGAAGACTTTTTTAATTCTTCAGTTGTTGACTTTTTAAAAGTAAGAGCAAGTTATGGATCTGTAGGTAATGATAATGCTAGCCCTCAATTTGGAACTATTTCTACTTTTCCAAAATATACTTTTGATGGAAATATTATTAATGGATCTACACTTCTAGGAATTCCTAACAATGACGTTTCATGGGAAAATCAAATTCAAACAAATGTTGGAGTTGACTTAAGAATGTTTGATTCTAAATTAAGTTTTACAGCAGATTATTTTATAAAAACTGTTGATGATCTTCTTTTTAGCCCAACACTTTCTTTATACTTAGGTATACCTGCTTATCCAGTTGCTAACATTGGTAAAACAGAAACTAAAGGTTACGAAATTAGCTTATCATACGGTGATGAAATCGCCAAAAACGTAAGTTTTAATACTACATTTAATTTTACAACTGCAGAAAACTTAGTTGAAGAAATTAATAATGGAGACAAATACATTTGGGGTTCTGGATATGGAATACCATATAAGAACTTAACTCAATTTAGACAAGGTGAGTCTCCAGGTATTTTCTGGGGTTACAAAACTGATGGAATTTTCCAAACTCAAGCAGAAGTTGATGCTCACGCTACTCAATCAAATGCTCAGCCTGGTGATATTAGATTTGTTGATGTTGATGGAAATGGGAAAATTGATGGTGAGGACAGAACAAAAATTGGAGATCCATTCCCTGACTTTACTTTAGGTTGGAACTTCAATTTAAATGTTTCTAATTTTGATCTTTCAGTATTTACATATGCATCTGTAGGAAATGATATTTACAGAGGATATGAAAGAGGACTTAACTACACTAATAAATCTGCTAGAGTTCTGAACAGATGGACAGGTCCTGGGACAAGTAACATTGAACCTAGATTTAGCTTTGTTGACGCAAACGACAACAGTAGACAGTCTGATAGGTATGTTGAAGATGGTAGTTATTTAAAAATCAAAAACATTCAGTTGGGTTACAATTTCCCACAAGGAGCTGATTCTCCATTTACCGATGTTAGAGTGTATGCAAGCGCAAAAAATGCTTTCACATTCACTGATTACACTGGATACGACCCAGAAATTTCTAACGGTGGAAACACTGTATTAGATACGGGAGTTGACAGAGGAACTTATCCTTCTCCTAGAGTAATAACATTAGGATTTAAACTTAAATTTTAAAAATATTTCAAATGAAAAATAAATTATACAAAAACATTTTATTAGTCTTTATCTCTATAGGCTTTGTAGCTTGTGAAGATTATGTTGACTATGAAGCATCAGAAGGATATACTATCGTTGCTGGTGACTATTTTACAAAAGCAGCTGATTATGAAGCAGCTTTAGTTGGGACTTATGACCCTCTTCAATGGAACATATACTCTGTAATGATTGGAGATATGGCATCTGGAAATTCTTATTGTGGTGGAGAAAGTGCAACTGATGTTATTGGTTTGCAAAAAATCGACGACATGATTCATAATCCTGTAAATGATCAATTAGAGTCTACATGGAAATGGATGTATGAAGGCATAAATAGAGCTAACTACTTAGTAGAAAACAAAGACAAAGTTGATTTTTCAAGAAAATCGGAACTTTATGGTGAAGTTCATTTTTTAAGAGCATACTATTATTTTGAATTAGTTAAAATATTTGGAGGTGTTCCTGTATTTACTGAGTCAAGATTAACTGCTGGAGATTCTGCTACTTTATCAAGAGCATCTGCTTCTGAAGTATATGCTCAAATTGAAGCCGATCTTCAAGCTGCAATAGCTGCTTTACCCGCTGCTAAAAGTTTAGATGGTAGAGCTACAGCATTTACTGCACATGCTTTACTTGGAAAAGTTTACTTATATCAAGATAAATTTGATGAGGCTGCTAGTATTTTAGAGCCTTTAGTTGGACTTTATTCTTTAGCTCCAGATTTACAAAATGTGTTTTTAAGATCTGGAGAAAATGGTTCTGAGTCAGTATTTGAGGTTCAGTACTCAAAAAATTCTAATTGGTTTGATTGGGGATTCCCTCAAGGATCTGAAGGAAACTTTGGAATTATTCACCACGGAATAAGAGGTTACAATGGTTCTGTATACGCTCAAGGATGGAGCTTCAATGTTCCAACGCAAGAGTTATATGATTCATATGCTGACGGAGACTCAAGAAGAGATGTAGCTATTTTAGATATCGTAGCTTGGGCTAATTCTACAGGTGCTGAATACACAGAAGGTTATGAGCATACAGGATATTTTAATCATAAATATATTCCAAGAGCTGGATCTACTGCTGCTCAAGGTGAATTAAACTATGAAATGAATTATAGAGCAATAAGATATTCAGACGTTTTATTAATGGCTGCTGAAGCTAATAATAGAAAAGCTAGTGCTGATGATGCTAAAGCTCAAAATTATTTAAATCAAGTTAGAGCTAGAGCATTTGGAAACAGTTCTCAAGCCTCTTCATCAACTGGTGCTGCTTTAACTCAAGAAATTTGGGATGAAAGAAATTTTGAACTTGCAATGGAAGGTCATAGATTTTTCGATTTAGTTAGAACAGGTGAAGCTTCTACGAAAGTATCAGGATTTATTTCTGGGAAGCATGAAGTTTTCCCGATTCCACAAACGGAAATTGATATTTCAGGTTTAACTCAAAATGCTGGATACTAATATATAATATTACATAAATATGAAAACAATAAATAAATTTTTTACTTTACTTTTCGTTTTTACAGCATTTGTAAGCTGTAAAGAAGATTTTTTAGAGGAGACAGACTTTGGAATAGTCGCTCCTTCTGATGTAAGCGCAACTTTTAATATCACTCAGGACAATACAGGTCTTGTTACTATAACACCTACTGCTGTCGGTGCTATTAGTTTTGATGTTGATTTTGGTGACGGTAGCGAAGTTGCTACTGCAATTGCAGCTGGAAAACATGCAAAACACACATTTACAGAGGGTAATCACACTGTTGGTATTACTGCTAATGGTTTAGGAGGTTTAAAGACTGCTGCTTCTGTTGATTTAGTAGTTTCATTTAAAGCGCCTCAAAATCTTGTAGTTGCTATTACAAATAGTGAGACTATTTCTAAACAAATAGATGTTGTTGCAACTGCGGATTATGCTACAACATTTGATGTTAACCCTGGTGTTGACGGTGTTGAAGCAGTAAGTGCAAATATTGGAGATACAGCTACATACATTTATGATGAAGCTGGAACTTATACAATTACTGTTACTGCAAAAGGTGGTGCTATTGAAACTACAAGTTTTTCTCAAGACTTTGAAGTAACTGCAATACAACAGCCTGTCATTTCAGCAGACACTCCTCCATCTAGAAAAATTACAGACGTTGTTTCTGTTTTCAGTTCAGTATA
>CABXBY010000050.1 GCA_902510655.1 uncultured Bacteroidota bacterium
CTCCACCAGAATGACCCCAAATACCAACTCTAGATAAGTCCATAGCAGAATATTTTTTTGACAATTGTTCGATTGCTACAATATTATCAGGAAGACCATTGTCACCCATATTTCCATAATATGCATCGTGGAACGATTTAGATCTTCCAGGGGTTCCCATTGCGTCCACTGCTACTACCACAAAACCTAACTCAGCAAGGGCTTGAAAATCTCTTCTGGCAACCATAAATGAATAATTACCAACACTTCCAGACTGAGGACCAGGATAGATATAATTTAATACAGGATATTTTTTGTTTTTTTTATAATTACTAGGTAAAAATAAAAGACCATAAAGATCAGTTTTTTCATCTCTTGCCTTAACATTAAATTCTATAGGTTCTTGCCATCCATTTGTTTTAAGCTCATCAGTGTTAGAGGATGATAGTTGAAATAAAGTTTTTCCATTTCTATCTTTTAAAATTGATATTGGAGCATTATTAATAGTTGAATATGTTGTAACAAAATAATTCCAATTTGGAGATGGATTTATAGAATGTGAGCCTAACTCTGGAGTTAAACAAGTCAAATTATTTCCATCAAAATTCACTTTATACATATAAACATGATATGGATTACCCTTTTCTTTTCCACCAGCAGTAAAAAATATTTCTCTTTTATCATTATCAATATGCATAACTTTTCTAACTAACCAATTCCCAGATGTTATTCTATTTTTCAATTTTTTAGTATTAAGATCATATAAATAGATATGTCCCCAATTATCTTTTTCGGAGTACCAAATAAACTCGTTAGAATCGAAAAGCACTTTCCAATTTTCAGATCTAACGCCTGACTCATAATAAGTTTCAACATTTTCTTTGTACACAGAAAAAACTTTTCCAGTTTTTGAATCTGCAATTTGCAAATGTGCCTCTTTATGATCTCTTGAAGATGAAATAAATGCCAATTTTGAAGAATCTTCACTCCATTGAGTATCAAGTAACTTACCTCCTCTTCCCGCTATATGATCAGTAGTTGTAGATCTTTGAAAATCATTTTTCATTTTTAATTTTACGATTTTCTTTGACTTTACATCAATTATAAGTCTCTCTATTTCAAATATTTTTTCATCACCTGGAAGTGCATACTTCCAAGATTGAAGTTTCGGATGTCCAACATTTGTAGTAGTAAGGTACATCTCACCAACTCCTCTAGCATCCTGTCTAAATGTTGCTATTTTATCAGATTTAGGACTCCATTTTAAAACAGGTCCCTTAGATTGTATCCAACCAGCATTATTGGTAGCATACCCATAATCCTTTTCACCATCAAAAGTTAGTTGAATGCGTTTTCCAGTTTTGGTATTTCTAATCCATAAATTAAAATCATCAATATAGGCTGCTAATTTTCCATTTGGAGATAAAAATTCATACATGTTGTTCTTAACAACTTGAATGTTCTTTTTTAAATCAACTTTATCTGAATCATTGTAATCAGTTTTTTTTAATGATTTTAAATCAATTGTAAAACTTTTTGTTTTTTCTTTAAATCTGACCTTGTAATGAAAAAGTTCTTGATCATCCCATTTTTGATATGTTAAAACATTATTAAGGTATTTATTTAAACCTCTACCCATATGAAATGAAGCGTTTTCATAATTATCTATTGTTATTGTTGATGATTTTACATTGTCACAAGAAATTAAAACAAAAAAAATAAATCCAGAAAATAAACTAAGCTTTTTGTTCATACTATTGAATTAAATATTTTGAATCAACATAATAGTTATTGTCAATTTCAATAGATCCTTTAATGTTTTTTGATTTCCATTTTGGAGTTGGATATATTCTTATTTTTTTTTGATTACCCTCAACATAGTCCGTAACAATTAAATCAATTGGCATTTTAAATCCTTCAACTACATTATTCCATCTAAAATACATTTTACCATCGACCAATTTATGCTCTAAAACAGGTATCCTTATATCTCTTAAATATTGATTAAAAAATGGCTTTAAGTTTATTTTCATTTTTTCAGAAATATAATTTTCTATTTCATATGTTGTAACAGTTTTATGATAAAAATCTTTGTTTAATCCTCTCAAAACACTTCTCCATAATTTATCATTATTAGCTACTTGTCTTAGTGTATGAAGAAGATTTGCACCTTTCGAGTACATATCACCTGAGCCACCTTTGTTAACATTATATGGTCCAATAATTGGTTTTTTGTTTCCTATTCCTCTTCTGGTTCCAATTACATACTCAGATGATGCTTTTTTACCGAAATGATAGTCAACAAAAAGATTTTCTGAATATGTAGTAAATCCTTCATGAACCCACATATCTGCAATATCCTTATAAGTGATATTATTAGCAAACCACTCGTGACCAGTTTCGTGAATAATTATATAATCAAATTTTAATCCCCATCCAGTACCTGACAAATCACGACCTAAATATCCTTTTTTATACTTATTTCCATAAGTAACCGAACTTTGATGCTCCATACCCAAATAAGGAGTTTCTACCAGTTTAAAACTATCTTCATAAAAAGGATATGGTCCAAACCAATGTTCAAAAGCTTGCATAGTTTTAATAGCGTCAATAAAATGAACTTTTGCCTTTTCTAAATTATAACTCAAAACATAATAATCCATGTCTAAATCACCATTTTCTCCCTCATATATTTCTGAAAAATTTACATAATCAGCAATATTTATATTAACTCCGTAATTATTTATTGGATTTACTACCTCCCAATGAAATGTAGTCGAATCTGACATATCATCAATCTTAATTAATCTTCCATTTGAAACGTTTGTAAGACCTTTAGGTACATTGACACTCATTAACATACTTTCAGGTTCATCATACATATGATCTTTATTAGGCCACCATACACTTGCTCCTAAACCCTGACATGAGGATGCTATAAAATGATTACCGTTTTTATCTTTTTCCCACGAAATACCACCATCCCATGGAGCTCTTACAGCGACTCTGGGATTACCTTCATAATAAACTACTAACTCTTCTTTTGAGCCAACATTTTGTTTTTTCTTAAGTTTTATAAAATGGGCATTACCATCATGAATAATCTCTAATTCGGAATTATCCTGAATAGCCTTTGTTAGTATTAATGGTGTTTGAAGATCAATTTGCATTAAATCATGTGATTTAAGTACTGTATAAGAAATCTTATTGGAACCTGAAATAAATTTTTCTTCTGGTTTAACGCTAATATCTAGATGATAACGATTTAAATCCCACCATGACCTTTCTTTAGTAATAGATCCGCGCAATGTATCTTGTCTGCTAAATTCAGTTTTGTCACCCATAATCCCTTGAGAGAATAATATCACAGGAGATAATAATAAAAGAATTAATATTTTTTTCATTTTAATATGTGTTTAATTTTTTTATTGTAAGGTAAAAAAAAATGCTCGAAATTTGTATTTTAAAGTATATTATGAAAAAAACTTCTCTATTTGATATTCACGTAAAATACAATGCTAAAATGGTGCCTTTTGCAGGATTCAATATGCCTGTTCAATTTGAAGGTGTTAATATAGAACATTTAAAAGTTAGAAATTCAGTTGGCATATTTGATGTTTCTCATATGGGAGAATTTTTAATTGATGGAGATAATGCTACTGAATTCTTAAATTATATATGTTCAAATGATATTTTATTAATGTCCAACGGAAAAGCTCAATATAATTGTCTTATTAACCACAGTGGAGGAATAATTGATGATTCAATCGTATATAAATTTGGATCCAATAGTTACATGATAGTAGTAAATGCTTCAAATATTGATAAGGATTGGGATTGGATTCTTGAGCAAAATATAAAGTTTAATAACAAATTAACTAATATTTCAGACAGTACTTCCCTTCTAGCTCTTCAGGGCCCTAAAGCAAATGAAGTGCTTCAAAAATTAATTGATTTTGATTTGAGTGAATTAACAAGTTACTCTTTTATAAAAAATGATATTAAAGAAATTAAAGGAGTTATTATTTCCACAACTGGATATACCGGTTCAGGTGGTGTTGAACTATATGTGAATAATAAAGATGCTGTTAAACTATATAATTTGTTGATTAAGACTGGTGAATACTTAGGAATAAAACCCATTGGATTAGCAGCAAGAGATACATTAAGACTTGAAATGGGCTATTGTCTTTATGGAAATGATATCAACGACACTACTAACCCAATAGAAGCTGGATTAAAATGGGCAACAAAAACAAATAAAGATTTTATTGGAATAAAACATATTCTAAATACAATTGAAAACGGAACTGAAAAAAAATTAATCGGTTTTGTATTAAATGAAAGAGGAATTCCTAGAAAAGGTTATAAAATATTTGATTC
>CABXBY010000051.1 GCA_902510655.1 uncultured Bacteroidota bacterium
CGAGGGTAAAACAGCAACAATAACAGCTACTGCCTCTTCTGAATATTTGTTTCAAAGTTGGTCAGGTGCTACTGGTTCTACAAACAGCACTAGTGTTGTAATGAACTCTGATAAATCAGTGACAGCTAATTTTGTTAAAAAGAAATATGCACTAACTACAGCTGTTGAGGGTGAAGGAACAGTAACTGAAAAAGTAATCAAAGCAGGTGCCGCTACGGATTATAATAGTGGAACCATAGTAGAGCTTACAGCTGTACCAAGTGGAGAGTGGTTGTTTGTGGAATGGAAAGGAGATGTAACAGGAACTGAAAACCCAACTCAAATAACAATTGATAAAGCTAAATCAGTTACTGCTGTATTTGTTAAAAGCAGTATCCACTAACTATTGAAATTGAAGGTGAAGGAACAGTGAGTGAAAAGGTTATTAAAGTAGGTTTAGCAACTGACTATAACAGTGGAACGATAGTAGAACTCACAGCTGAACCAACTGATGATTGGGAGTTTATTGAATGGATAGGTGATATTACATCAACAGAAAATCCTGTGCAAATTACAATAGATGAAGCTAAAACAGTAAAAGCGAGATTTCATAAACCTATCAATTATTTAGTTAATTCTCATTATTACAAAAATGAAATGAATCCTTATTTTGACTTAATTAAAATAACCAAAAATCATGATATTGGAAATCCTAAGTATGGAGGATACGACACGGGGGTTGCATATGCTGATTTTAATGGTGATGGATATATTGACATAAACCTTATGCTTAATGCTGGTGTAGATGGAGATTATTGTGAACATTTTATGCTTATTAATAATGGTGATGACACATTTACTATGAATAATGATTTAATCACAAATACCAACTTTAACACATACATGTCAAGAAAAACAATTGTTGGAGATTTTAATGGAGATAAAATAGCTGATGTTGTCAGAATAGCTGGAGGACATGATTGGCTAAGAAAGTCAAATATAATGTTGAGCGATAACGGAACATTTACTTTTAAAGAAATTGATGAAGTTCCTTTTTCACAATACCATGGCTTTGCATCTGGAGATATTGATAACGATGGTGATTTAGATTTATTTTTTGGATCACCTAACAGTGGATTTGCAATTAATGATGGCAATGCAAACTTTACATGGTTTAAGGTAACTGATAAAATCTCAAATTATTTTGAAGATAATGATCAAAGAGATGGTCCTTATGGTGTTCAAACCTCTGAAATTTTTGATATTAACAGTGATGGAAATTTAGATCTTATTTTGGGAGGATCTTATAAAGATGAATCATATGATTATAATTTAACTTCTCCAACTATTTTATGGGGAAATGGATCAGGAAATTTTGATTATGATAATAAATTAGAGTTATGGGAACTTGGTGATAAACCTTATCATAACGGTGTAAAGGTTGGAAATAATGATGATTTCTCATTTGCAGATATTGATCAAGATGGATTTATGGATGCGGTTGTACAATATATCTACCAAATTGATAATGATCCCAATAATAATGGTAATACCACAATGTATTTCCAATATCAAGTGATGAAAAACAATGGTAATTCCAGTTTCACAGATGTTACAAGTGAGTGGCTTCCTGATTCAATGAAAAACTGTACAGTTGTTTGGACAATATTAAAAGATGTTGACAATAATGGTATGTTAGATTTAACAGAGTATGCAAGCACTACATCAAAAGGTGGTAGTGGTCCAGACATCAATTGTTCTGAAAAAGCATGGAGATGGGAATGGAATGGATCTAAATTTGATAAGATAAACTAGTTGGTTTTATTATGATTATCACCAAATATAACACTAGTGTTGATCATTAATAATAATAAGTTATATTTGCAAACGTTGTGTTACCCGCATTCGCGGGAGGTTTGTAGAGAACCGATGAAGAGCTTTCCTTTTGGGAAGCTTTTTTGTTTTCAGTCTATTACTTATTTGGCTTAGGTAATTATAATTATTAAATTTAAATTATGAGGTTTTTAATATTACTAATATTTATTGTTTCTTGTAAATCTAACACAATAACTGATAATTATTTAAAGATCATTCCAACTATTGATGTTTCATATGAACATCAAGAGTTTTCAAATATAAACCCTCAAAAAGTTGAGTATGCTTATTCAACTAAAAATGATGTAATTCCAATTACTTATGGATATATAAAAAATATTACTGAGGGTGATTTTGAAAAATCAACAATAAAATTTGAAATAGATGACAGTATTGATTTAAAAAGTGAGGGTTATATTTTAAATATTGAAAAAGAAAATATATTTATCACAGCCAAGGATCAAGCAGGTTTGTTTTATGCTTTTGTAACGCTAAATCAAATATTAGAAAATGCATTTACGCAGAGAACATCCGTTCCTGTTTTAAATATTAAAGATCAGCCCTCTTTAGATTTTAGACCTATTCACTTAGATTTAAAGCATCACACTGAAAAAAAATCTTATTATTTTGATTTAATTGATCATTTAGCCAATTTAAAAGTCAATGGAATTATAGTAGAACTTGAGGACAAACTTAAATATGTTTCGAGACCTGAAGTAGGTTCTTCAGATTCTTTTTCAATTGAGTGGTGGATTGAGTTAAGTGATTATGCCAAATCTAGAAATATTATAATAAATCCCCTTGTTCAAGGTTTAGGACATGCTTCATTTATTTTAAAGCATGAAAAGAACATACATTTAAGAGACAAGCCAGAAAGTGATTGGGCGTTTAACCCGTTAAATCCAGAAACATACGAACTGCAATTTGATCTTTACTTAGACGCCATCAGAGCTACGCCGCACGGAAAATATTTACATATTGGAGGGGATGAAGTTCACTTGGTTGAAAGAGATGATAAAACAGAACTAGAACTAAATTTAATATGGCTTAATAAAGTATGTGAGTTTGCTGAAAAACATGGAAGAGTTCCAATTTTTTGGGATGACATGCCACTTAAACACGCTGGAGTATATAATCCAATGTTTAATGACAAAATTTCTGTAAAGGAGGTTGACGAAATTTGGGAGAAAAACGAAATTAACTTGATGAATTTTATTGAAAAATTTCCAAAAAATGCTGTCTATATGAGATGGAATTACCAAAAATCTGACACTTACGGTAATTTAAAAGCCATGGATTGGTATTCAAAAAATGAATTAATTGTGATGGGAGCTACTGCTGGTCAGACTAGATGGACACTAATGCCACAAAACCAAAGTAATATTTCTCAAATAAAATCTTTCGCATCTAGTTCTATTGATAAAAAATTAGATGGTCTATTACTGACCTTATGGGATGATGACTCTCCTCATTTTGAACTTTACAAAAGAGGAATTGCTGCTTTTGCACAATATAGCTGGTCTGGTAATAGTTTGCCAACTGAAGAATTTAAAAAATTATTTAGAATTAAAAATTTTGGATCTCAATTTGGAGATGATAGCTATGCCTTTATAGATTTACTAGAAAAGCCAGTGGGTATGTGGCTTAATATGCTGCTTTCAGAAAACGGATGGAGACCTGGACTTTCTAAAAAACAAAACCCATTAGAATCTGACATTATTGACCTGCCTAACTTAGATAAAAAAGGAGAATGGTCTAAAAAACATGAAGTTAGAATTAATGATGCTAAAAGATCCTTAGAAATTTCACTCAAAGTAGAAACTATTATTAATAATCTTATACAAAGTGAATCTAAAAACTTGTATTTATTAGAGATTTATAACCAGGTTAATGAGCTTACCAAGTTTTCGTCTAATGCTATATTAAAATTAGAAAAAGTTGATCTTGATGGTGATTTAAAACATATAAAAAATCTTGAAAGTGAGTTTAATATTACAAGAGAAAAGTTTGAAGAAATATATTCTAAAACTAGAATCCTAAATAAACCGAAAGACTATATTTTAGATCAGGATCACCATCACCATCCCGCTAATCAAACTAAAAATTTTGATTGG
>CABXBY010000052.1 GCA_902510655.1 uncultured Bacteroidota bacterium
TATAGATATGAGTTCAGGAGATACTTCTAATAATCATTTAGGATTAAAAGTAAGCTCAATGCTTGAATTCGCTGAAACTTTAGGACTAGACGACGATCCTAGTACAACTTTTAGTGATGGTTCTCCAAATAATACAGGAATGGTTTATGCAAGAGTCACTGCTTATGCAGGTACTTCCTCATCAGGTGCAAACCAATCATCAACTGTTTCTAAAACAGCTTCAATGAATATTGAAGTTCTTGAAAATGTTGGAGCATGTACTGATTCTGCATTAAGTAACTGGGGACTTGTTGGAAGTGCTGTTAATGGATGGGGTGGAACAAATAGAGGTTTTGCTGCTGGAAATGATGTTCCGTTTTTAAGTAATGGGCAAGATGGAATGTTTAGAGCTGTTACTACCCTTTATGATGGTGAATTTAAAATTCGTGAGGATAATGCATGGGGCCTTAACTATGGAGATAACGGAGCTGATGGAACATTAGAGCAAAATGGAGCTAATATTACTATTTCCGCTGGTCATTATATCATCGATTTTGATGCTGTTAATTTCACTATAACAATAACGCCTGCAGGAACTGTATGGGGAGTAGTTGGTAGTGCGACTTTAAACGGTTGGGGAGCAGCTGAAGACGTAAAATTAATGCCAGATCCTTGTAATGATGGTGTCTATATAGTTAAAGATGTAGTTTTAACTGATGGAGAAATTAAATTTAGACAGGATGATGCGTGGGGCGTAAACGTTGGTGATAATGGAGCTGATGGAACTTATGAAGCTAATGGAGCCAATATAGCTGTTACAGCAGGAACTTACGATATGACCTTAGATACTGTTAACGGCACATATACTTTAACTGTTAATTAAGTTTAGTTTTGATTAATTAAAAAAATGGGTTATCAACTTGATAATCCATTTTTTTTTATTCACTTTTGAATATGAAACCGTTTATATATACTTTTTTTATTTTTTTATTTTTTTTAAATAATAATTTTTCTCAAGACACTTTTGTTAATCCAATAATTAATGGTGGCTACCCAGATCCTTCGATCGTTAGAGTTGATGATGACTTTTATATAGTTAACTCATCTTTTGAATATTTTCCGGCTCTCCCTATTCATCATAGTAAGGATTTAGTTAACTGGGAATTAATTGGTTATGGAATTGATAGGATAAGTCAAGCTCTTGATAAAGTAAATTTATATGATGTTCAACAGCAAGGCGGAATACATGCTCCATCCATTAGATATTATAATGGACTCTTTTATATAGTTACTACAAACGTATACAGTCCTAAAGATAAATCTAAACCTACTGAAATGGTTAATTTTATTTTAACTGCAAAAAATCCAGCTGGCCCTTGGTCTGATCCATACGTAATAGAAGGTGCCCCAGGGATTGATCCAGATATATTTTTTGATGATAATGGTAAAGTATGGTTCGTAGGAACTCATGATACTGGAAATCCAAATAAAAATGGAATTGGTGAAATATGGATTCAAGAATTAGATTTAGATACTTGGAAATTAGTAGGACAAAGGTTTTCTATTTGGACTGGTGCTTGTGGAGGATGTTGTGTTGAAGGTCCTCATATATATAAGGAAAATAATCGTTATTACTTAATGGTAGCTGAGGGAGGAACCTCGTATAATCATGCTGTAATGATAGCATCTAGTGAAAATATTGAAGGTCCTTACGATTCTAATCCTAAAAATCCAATTCTAACCTCAAGACATTTATCTAACAATAACTGGGTACATAGTACAGGTCATGCTGATTTAGTTCAGTTAAAAGATGGCCGTTGGTACATGGTTTCGTTGGGTATTAGAAATGAAATGAATGCTACTAGTAATATGGGAAGAGAAACTCATTTAATGCCAGTCTCATGGGAAGAAGCATGGGATAATTGGGTTGAAGTCGAAAAGGGTAGATGGGAGCCTATTATTATTAAATGGCCAGTTGTAGCACCAAAAACTGGAAAAGTAGAGAGATATACTCCCATTCCATTTATTGAAAAAAAACAATTTATTGATAATTCTTTTTACGATGATTTTAGCTCTAACTCACTTGATTTACAATGGAGTTTTAGAAGAGTGCCTAGAGAAAACACCTATCAATTAGATTCTAAAAATAATAAACTCAAGTTAAATCTAAGTCCCGAAACTTTTAAATTGAGAGGCCAGTATAGTTTAATGGGTTTTAGACAAAAAGAAACTGAGTTCGAATATTCCGCGCACATGAGTTTTAAACCTAAAAAAAATAATTCTGAGGCAGGATTGAGTGTTTTTTCTCAGGACGATAATTATATAAATTTTACAATTAAAAAAGAAGATAATATCACAAAGCTTATACTTAAAGTAAAACCAAGGGATAGTGAATTAAAAATAATTAAGACAATGCCAATAAAATATAAAGACGATTTGGTTTTAAAAATTCATTCGAAAAATGAAAAGTATTCATATCACTATTCACTTGATGGCGGAAATACCTTTGAAATATTTTCAAAAACTGCAGCTAATTTAGTTTTGTGCAAAGGGTATATAGGAACTAATTTAGGTATATATGCTACAAGCAACGGATATAAAACTAAAGAATATGCTGAATTTAATTGGGTTAAAAATCAAATAAAATAATTATTATGAAAAACACATTATTTCTTTTTGTCTTACTATTTTTTTTTAGTTCGTGTAATGAAAAAGAATCATTTATTTATGATTCAAATTCTTTAGATTCACTAGTTAGTAAATATGTTGACAACGGCTCTCAGGCTCTTCTTCTTGTCAGGTTAGAAGACAGAAACGGTGAAACAATATATCAAAATAGCGAGAAGGACAATGATCTTGTTCCAGATCATGATATTAATGAAAATACATGGTTTAGGATTTGGTCAATGAGTAAAATAGTAACTATTTCTTTAACTATGGATTTAGTTGAAGATGGTATATTAAAATTAGAAGACCCTGTTTCAAAATATATTCCTGAATTTAGTAATTTAAAAGTTGCATTATCAAATAATGATCAAGCTTTAACTAGTTACGGTCAAACCCTTGAAAATGATAATTCAGAACTTCAAGACCCTTGTCCAATAAAATTAGTTGAAAGTAATTCTGAAATGACTGTTTTACAATTGATTAATCATGAAGCAGGTTTTTATTATTCTACAACAGGAATTGAGTGCTTAGATAATGCTTTAGATTCTAAAAATTTAGCTGCATCCAAAAATTCCAATGAACTGATTCAGAAATTATCTGAACTACCTTTGATTGATCATCCTGGAAATAAAGATTTTTATGGTCTTAACACAACAGTTTTAGGTCTTGTTAATGAAAGAGCTTCTGGAGAAAGTTTAGATAATCTTGTAAAAAACAGAATAACTGAACCAATGAATATCAAGGGTCTTCAGTACAACAAGAACTCTGACACTAAATTATTACCAGTTTTTTCCGGAGTTGATTCTATTATTAGGCTAGCAAATGAGGGTGAACTTGATATCATGGGTTCATATGTGCCAGGGTACGCTAGCGGAAATGAGTTGTTTATGGGCGGTGAAGGAATGATTGGAACAACTGATGGTTATGCCGATTTTTTAAGGATGCTATTAAATCATGGAGAATTAAATGGACATAGGTTTTTAAATGAATCTTCTGTAAAAGAAATATACGCCCCTCATACACAATTAGAAAATGAGTACGGCTATAATGGTTATAATTTATGGATAACAAGTGATTTATACAAAGAAAAAGGAT
>CABXBY010000053.1 GCA_902510655.1 uncultured Bacteroidota bacterium
AATTATAAAGGTGGTTTGCTGAGAACATCCGTTTCCAAGTGTTGAAGAATTTTTAACTTCAACAGTTATAGTTTCTACATTTGTAGTGCTAGGATTTGGTAGTTCATATTTTGAAGGATCAGTAATTAAATTTCCACTAGAATCAAAAAACTCGAAGGTTTCTGTAGCTGCATTTATGGACAGATTAGATTGTTCTGCAACCAAATCAAAAACAGTATCGTTACACTGTTCAACATCAGTAAGACTAATAAGTAATGGAACGGTATTAATAGTTAGTTCAAAACTCATAGGATCAGCTATACAATTTGAATTAATATTTCTAACCCTTACATGTAATTCTAAAGTTTGTGTTGTAGGACTGGCAGGATCGTATGCAGCATCAGGTGTGTTTGTAAATGTTGTTGGATTTGTTATTCCTGTTTTAGACAAATCTAAAGCATCAGTTGGATCTAAAAAATAAGAAACTTCAAAATCTGTAGAGGCCTGTCCGTCTAAAATATAACTATCGATTAAACTTAAATCAAATGAAGAAATTCCATCATATTGATCAGTGCCGTTGTCACATTTAATAATCCAGTTTTCATCAAATAATGGATCAGTTAAATTAACAGCTTTAGCTGTAGGTAGTGTAGCTTCAACATTTAAAACAGCTGGGCTAGATCCTAATTCACACAATACTCCATCAGAGTAGACAGTTGCATAAAACCTCCATCCGTTCATAGAGGAATCTACATTTAAAAAGGTTAAATCTTTTGAAGTTGTATCAGGTGTTGTAGCTGGGTCATCTAATAAAATTTCAAAATTTCCAGTTCCTTTATCTACCCACCACTGATAAAAAGCTTTATATCCGGTTCCCGGATCAACATCAATTGTAAAAGTTGCATCCTCGCCATCTTGACAGATTTGAATGTCGTCAGGTTGAGTATTAAAAATAACATCTGGTGCGGTATTGTCTAAATACAGAGGGTTTGTAGTGACAGGATCTAATATAGGGTCAAGATAGGTTCCACTCGTTGTATCTATTAGATCATTAATTCTTCCTCTGCCATCAACATCAGGATACTGAATCACATCCGTTCCAGATGTTCCATAAGTTAAACCTCCATAAATTCCATCACTGTTTGGATCTAAATCAACTCTTGGCTTAACAATAGTATTGTCATAATTTACATCACTTTCTATAACATCATTACAACCGTCATCATCACTGTCCCAGTCGTACATGTCTAAATCTCCGTCAGCATCCGTGTCTAATTTGTAATCTAAAATTTCAAATTTCCCATTAAAACTTGAATCAGCAGATGCAACTGAAGAAATATTGTGAGTTAGTTCAATTCCTTCAATTCCATAAGCATAAAATGAAAATTCTAGCGAAGCGTTAAGTGGATTGTCGTTGTATTTAAATATGATTTTATTTCCACTATACCCATCGGGCGGTATAGTAACAAACCCACTTCCATTGTTTACCAAAAGCCTTTCACCTGGATCTAGTACAGTAAAGTTTTTATCACTTGGAAAAGATTGTATAGAAAAACTTTCATCAGCATTGTAAGTATGAGTAACTGAACTGTCTTCAGTAAAAAGTATGTTTAATTTTTGTGGATCGGTACTAATACTAGTGTCTAATTGGATAGGATCTAAAGTGTAAGTAGAAGTGTCATTAGAACCTGCAGCTGTAATTTCAGATTTAAAATTACCATCGCTGTCACCTGTAAATGTACTAGTTGAAGTAGTGGCGCCAGCGTAATTAGCTGTTGACGTAAAAGGAGTTGGTAAGAGTAAAACTGGACTTAAAATTGTAGAAAAATCAAATTTAAAGTTACCACTTGACTCATTTAAATTTGATATTCCATCATTATCTAAATCTAAGTCAATATTGTCAACTATTCCGTCTCCATCAAAATCAGTTGGACAGATACTTACCACTTGAGTTTCGGAAATGTATTCTTTGCCGACATAGCAACTTAAAGTTCCAACTAATCTGTATGAACCCTCTTGTATAGGGTTGTAATTAGCCTCGTCGTTGGTGCTTAATGGATTTGCAGAATTTGTTGGGGCGTCGCTCCATGTGCTAGGAATTGTAGAATCGTCCTCAATTTGCCATTTATAAGTATCAAAACTATTTGAAGTTTGAAGTTCAACATTTGATACTCCACCTGATGATATGCATATGCCAAGCGGACTTATAGTCAAATCAGGTTGCACCTGAGGATCAGTAACAAATCCTGAATAAAAACTTCCCCCACTTCCAAAAGCACTGTAAGTCGAAGAAGCTAAATACAGTTCTTTATCCGATTTAACAGCTATATTGTCTTCAAGTTTTAGATTAGTTTGAGAAAGTAAAGAATAAGTTTTATACCCTGGTTTTCCATTAACATCTTTTGCATCAGCAGTCAAGTCATAAACTCCAGATGTACCTTGATTGTCAGCAATTAAAACGCTAGGTTGACCTGGCTCTTGTCTAAAAATTTCTAATACAGCACCATCTTCAGTTAAAATAGTTAAAGTTCCCCCAAGCATTTTATTACTACCAATTCTATTTATTAAAGGAATGTTATCAATATTTCCTCTTGAGGAGCAGGAGAGTGGTGGAACAAAAACAAGCCCTTGGTTAGCCCCTGCGTTACTTCCGCCAGAATATCCAATTCCTTGGTAAGCCACTAATTTTTTTGGAGCTGTAGTTGGTGTAGTACTTGGATCGTAAGTGGAAATGTACATATTATTGCCATTGGTATAATCTCCACCTTCAAAAATTAAATGTTCACCTTTGTTCCTTGTCACTCCCGTATCTACACCATCTTTGAAAATTGGGGTTCCGTCTTCATCTGCAATTAAAATTATTTTTTCAATTTCATCAAGGGCATTACCTTTTATAAAAATATATTCACTGCCTAAAAGATCGATATCTGTAATTTGATCAAGTCCGTAATCAGTGTTTTGATAAGTTCCATTTCTAAGTGATCCTCCAATGGATCCTGAAACTACAACTACAGGTTTTGTATCTGTTCCTCCTAGATTATCTTCAGATTGAACTAAAGCTCCAATTAATGCTTCTTGAACAGTACTAGATTGACTGTGAGAGGGTGAAAACCCTAATATGTAGGTTTCGTTTTCATTTAACACAGGAAGAATTAAAGGGGATGTTTGAGCGCCACTAAGATCATTGTTTGTAAATTCTATTCCTGCTGGAAAATCTGAGAGAGTAACTTTAGTATTGTCTTGTGTTGCTAGAATTGATATAAAATGCTGAGGAACTCCATTTCCACCACCCCCAGATGCAGAATTTGTAAAAGTAGCCGTTCTAAGCTTAGAGCCAAGTGCAGATTCACCTTTACTTACATAAGCTCCTGAATGATAATTATAAACTTGACCTCCTTGAACAGCGTCTGGAGAATTAAACCTGAAACTCACATAAGTCAGCCCTTGAGATTCGATTATGTATCCTGAATCATTTATAACTCCGTTAAGACCATTGATGTCTCTTATTATATCTCCATTTCCGGATCCTGTGGAAAAATCCCATGGTTCATCGTTCTTAATAGTTCTTGATTTCCAATCGGTTCTTGTCCCTCCAATTGGTTTTATGGTGACATTTATGTATCCAGTGCTTGGAGTTGAGATGTAGATCATGTGATCACTAACCTCTTGACCTGCTAAAGGAGGAATATAATGAGTTTTACTAAGTTGTGAGTAAACTGCCGTTGATACAAACAAAAAAAGTAAAACTGTTA
>CABXBY010000054.1 GCA_902510655.1 uncultured Bacteroidota bacterium
ATTTTAATTTCCCAAAGCTGAGTTGTTCTTCCTTTGTGAAGAGGTGTGGCTCTTGCATAAACATATCCTTCTTTAACACTTTTTAAATGATTAGCTGAAATAATTATTCCTCTTACAGTTTTGTTCATGTAGTCTACAGACATATATGAAACAGCACTACCTACCGATTCTGCTAATGCAACTGTAGCACCACCATGTAAAACTCCATCAGGTTGATAAACTTTTGTAGTAACTGGCATTTTAGCTACTAAAAAATCTTCACCAATATCAATAAATTCAATGTCCAATGTATCCATCAATGTGTTTTTATTTGATGAATTAATCCTTTCTAATATATTTTTTTTATCCATGTACTATAAATATAAAAAAAAGCGCATTAGAAACTAATGCGCTTTTTGAGAATTAAAAATTTAATTATTTAACTTCTTCAAAATCAACATCTTGAACATCATCTGAATCATCTTTAGGTTTTTCAGTAGACCCAGGTTCTTGAGCACCAGCTCCACTTGCTTGCTGAGCTTCTGCTTGTGCCTTGTAAAGTTCTTCTGACGCGTTTTTCCATGCTTCATTAATACCTTCAAGAGCAGTTTTAATAGAATCAACGTCTTTAGATTCATGTGCTTTTTTTAGTACATCTAAAGCGTCTTCAATAGCTTTTTTCTTATCGTCTGGAATCTTATCCCCAAATTCTTTTAATTGACTATCAGTTTGAAAAATCATAGCATCAGCACTATTGAAAGTGTCAACTTCTTCTTTTGCTTTTTTATCTGATTCAGCATTAGCCTCAGCTTCTTTTTTCATTTTTTCTATTTCTTCTTCTGACAATCCAGATGAAGCTTCAATTCTTATGTCTTGAGTTTTTCCTGTAGCTTTATCAGCGGCTGTTACATGGATTAAACCATTAGCATCTATATCAAAAGTAACTTCAATTTGAGGAGTTCCTCTTGGGGCAGGTGGAATACCGTCTAAATGAAATCTTCCAATAGTATTATTGTCTTTAGCCATTGGTCTCTCACCTTGTAAGACATGTATTTCTACTGAAGGCTGATTATCAGCAGCAGTTGAGAACACTTGAGATTTTTTAGTTGGAATCGTAGTGTTCGAATCTATTAATTTAGTCATAACACTTCCCATAGTTTCTATTCCAAGAGATAAAGGAGTTACATCTAAAAGCAATACATCTTTAACATCTCCAGTCAAAACTCCTCCTTGAATTGCAGCACCAATAGCTACAACTTCGTCAGGATTTACACCTTTAGATGGTTTTTTACCGAAAAACTTTTCAACTTTCTCTTGAATGACTGGAATTCTAGTTGAACCACCAACTAAAATAACTTCATCAATTTCATTAATGCTTAAACCAGCATCATCAATTGCTTTTTTAACTGGTTCCATAGATCTTTTAACTAAATCACTTGTAAGTTGTTCAAATTTAGATCTTGTTAAAGAAACAACAAGATGCTTAGGACCTGAAGCAGTAGCAGTTATGTAAGGAAGATTTATCTCAGTTTGAGTAGATGATGATAATTCAATTTTTGCTTTTTCTGCAGCTTCCTTTAACCTTTGAAGTGCCATTGGATCTTTTCTTAAATCAATATCCTCTTTCTTTTTAAAATCATCAGCTAAAAAACTAATAATTTCTTCATCAAAATCATCACCACCAAGTCTAGTATCACCATTAGTTGACAGAACCTCAAAAACTCCGTCACCAAGTTCTAAAACTGAAATATCAAAAGTACCTCCTCCTAAATCATAAACAGCAATTTTTTGATCTTTTCCAGACTTATCAAGTCCATAAGCAAGAGCAGCAGCAGTAGGCTCATTAATAATTCTTTGAACTTTAAGTCCAGCAATTTCTCCTGCTTCTTTTGTTGCTTGTCTTTGGGCATCATTAAAATATGCAGGGACAGTAACAACAGCTTCACTAACAGTATTTCCTAGATAATCCTCTGCAGTTTTTTTCATTTTTTGAAGTATCATAGCAGATAATTCTTGTGGAGTATATAATCTACCATCAATATCCACTCTTGCAGTATCATTATCACCTTTAACTACTTTGTAAGCAGACCTATCAGCATCTTTTTTTGACTCGCTATACTTATTACCCATAAATCTTTTGACAGATGCAATTGTTTTTGTTGGATTAGTAACAGCTTGTCTTTTAGCAGGGTCACCTACTTTAATTTCACCACCTTCAACAAAAGCAATAACAGATGGTGTTGTTCTTTTACCTTCTGCATTAGGAATTACAACAGGTTCATTACCTTCCATTACTGAAACGCAAGAATTTGTAGTCCCCAAATCAATACCTATTATTTTACTCATTTTATATTATTTATTTATTTATTGCATATATTTCAATCATTATGCCATATTTATACACATGACACTGTGTCAGTTGTTATTTTTAAAATAAAATTACATTTGTAAAAAAGTAAATTATGTCAAAAAAAGAATATAAGAGAGTTACCACACACTCACTGAAAGAAATGAAATCCAGAAATGAAAAGATTTCAATGCTAACTGGATATGATTATTCTATGGCAAAAATTATTGATAATTCAGGAATTGATATAATTTTAGTTGGAGACTCTGCTTCTAACGTTATGGCAGGACATGAAACTACCTTGCCTATAACTTTGGATCAAATAATTTATCACGCTTCTTCCGTTGTAAGAGGGGTTGAAAGAGCATTGGTAGTAGTAGATTTACCTTTTGGAAGTTATCAATCAAATTCAGGGGAAGCATTAAGATCTGCTATTAGAATAATGAAAGAATCTGGAGCTCATGCAGTCAAAATGGAGGGAGGATCTGAGATTAAAGAATCTATTGTAAGAATTTTAAATGCCGGTATTCCTGTAATGGGTCATCTTGGGTTAACACCACAATCTATATATAAGTTTGGAACATATTCAGTAAGAGCAAAAGAGGAAGAAGAAGCTAAAAGATTAGTCGAAGACGCAAAACTTTTGGATGAATTAGGATGTTTTGGAATAGTATTAGAAAAAATACCAGCAAAAATTTCAAAAATAGTTACTTCTTCAATTTCAAGTCCAGTTATTGGTATTGGTGCTGGTTCTGATGTTGACGGACAAGTATTAGTAACTCATGATTTAGTTGGTTTGACAACAGAATTTAATCCAAGGTTTTTAAGAAGATATGTTGACTTAAATGAGATAATGACAAAAGCAATTAAAAATTATATCAAAGACGTTAAAAATATAGATTTCCCAAATCAAGATGAGCAATATTAATTTATTTGAAGACTACATTTTATTTGAAGACAATCACTTAATTATAATAAATAAAAAGCCTGGAGAATTAACTCAAGGAGATAAAACTAAAGACAAAACTTTAGGAGATAAAGTTAAAGATTACCTGAAAAAAAAATATAATAAACCAGGAAATGTTTACCTAGGAATTACTCACAGATTAGATAGACCTACAAGTGGTATTATAATATTTGCAAAAACATCGAAATCTCTTACAAGATTAAATAAAATGTTTAAAGAAAATAGTATTAAAAAAACTTATTGGGCAATTGTAAA
>CABXBY010000055.1 GCA_902510655.1 uncultured Bacteroidota bacterium
AGGACCTTTAAAAAAATAACAAGAACTAGCCAGTTAAATGAAATACTTAGTTCTTTTCTCCCAAAAGGATTTGAAAATAAAATCCTAGCTAAAATATACCAAGCTTTAAGAATTGAGGTTAATCAAGAAATGCATGCATTAAAAGAAGTTTTGTTGCAACTTCCAAGTTTGGTCAATAAGGGAGGAATTATTTCATTTATTACATATCATTCCATTGAAGATAGAATCGTTAAAAGATTTATTCAAAATGGTTGTTTTGAATCTGAACCATTAAAAAATGAATTTGGTGTAGCTGACATTCCCTTTAAAAGAACATTTAAATTCTTGGCTCCAACTAAAAAAGAAATCAAGTTAAATAGTCGAGCTAGAAGTGCAAAATTAAGATCTGCTGTAAAAACATGAAAGAGAGTCTAAAAAAAATATTGCTAGGTAAGTTTTTGATTAATGAAGGGTCAATTAAAAACTGGAGCTATATCTTTTTTTTGTTTACTATTTGTTTAATTATGATTTACTCTTCTCATTCAGTCGATAGTAAGATCATAAAAATAGGAGATTTGAAAAATGAAATTTCAGTACTTCAAAGCAGGTTCATAAATAAAAGAAAAGAGGTTATGAAATTAAAAATGGAATCCAATGTTTCACTTGTAATGATTGACAGAAGCATTACGAGTTCTAGTACTCCACCAAAAAAAATAATTATTGACTAATGGAAACAAATCAAAAACAATTTTTATATAGGCTTTATTTAGTAGCTGGTGTATTGGTGTTTTTGGGTTTTGGAATAGGTTATAAAATTTTTCATATTCAGTATGTTGATGGTAATGATTATAGAAAACTGGCTAAAAATAATACTTTACAAAACTTTACGATATCACCAGAAAGGGGTAACATATTTTCTGATGATGGTAGTTTGTTAGCAGCTTCAACTACAAGTTTTGATATATATTTTGATGCTGTAACTGTTTCTGATGCTAATTTTTCAAAATATTCAAAAAAACTCTCAGAAGAACTTTCGAAAACTTTTTATAAATCTGAAGAAATATTTCTAGATAGACTAATTTTTGCTAAAAATAATAACAAGAGATATCATCTTATTAGAAGAGGAGTTTCAATAGAAAATCTAAATAAAATAAAACAAATGCCACTTTTTAAAATGGGTGGAGTCAGAGGAGGTTTAATTATTGAAAAAAAGAATTCAAGAGATTATCCATTAAATAAGATAGCAGAAAGAACCATTGGGTATGAGAGAATGACAAAAGATGACAATTTTAGTGGAGTAGGACTTGAGCACGCTTTTGGCTCAAAATTAAGGGGTAAAAACGGTTTACAATTAATGCAAAAAATTTCAAATGGAAAATGGAAACCAATCTCTTCAAATAGTAAAATTGAACCTATTCCAGGAAATGATATTATTTCAACAATAAATGTTGGTTTTCAAGATATAACACATCATTCTTTGTTGAAACAATTAGAAGATTTTGAAGCTGACCACGGGACTGCTGTAGTAATGGAAACTAAAACAGGTGAAATTAAAGCAATTTCAAATTTAGGAAGAACATCCAAGGGAAAGTACTATGAAAAGTTAAACTATGCTGTTGGAGAATATTTTGAACCGGGTTCTACTTTTAAATTGATGTCAATAATCGCTGCACTTGAAGATGGAAAAGTTGAACCAAGTACAATTATAGATACAGAAAATGGTATACTTTCTTTTTATGGAAATAAAGTAAGAGACTCAAAACCGGGTGGATATGGAAAAATCTCTCTTAATGATGCTTTTAAATTTTCTTCAAATACGGGAATTGTAAAACTTATTAGTGAATCTTATGGTGATGAACCTCAAAAATTTTCAAATAGACTTTATAATATGGGTTTAAATAATAAGTTAGGAGTTTCGATTCTTGGGGAGTCAAATCCAAGAATTCCTCACCCAAATGATAAAAATTGGAATGGTTTATCTCTACCATGGATGGCTTACGGATATGGCGTATTATTATCGCCACTACAAATTTTAACATTTTACAATTCAGTTGCTAATAACGGAGAAATGGTTAAGCCAGTTTTTACAAGACAAAGTAGTATGGTTAACAATAAAACAATTTTAAATCCATCAATTTGTTCAGATGATACGCTGAATAAGGTTAAACTTATGCTAGAAAATGTTGTTAATGAAAAAGGTGGAACAGGAAACAATATAAAATCAAATATTTATAAAATTGCAGGAAAAACTGGAACTGGTCAAGTTGATTATAATACTGATGATATGCAATATATTTCAAGTTTTGTTGGATATTTTCCGGCTGACAAACCTAAATATTCATGTATTGTAGTAATCCATAAGCCAAATAAGAAAAAAGGATATTATGGAGCTACAGTTGCTGCTCCGGTTTTTAAGAAAATTGCTGATAAAATATATTCATTAACTCCTCAATCTGTTGATTTTAATAAAACAGAAAAATTTAATCTTTCTAAAATTTACGACAATGAAGATTACCATTTAATTGATATCAATAATTTATCAATTATAAAAGGAAAAAACTTCAAAAATATTTTACCTGCTTTGGAGAACAAGGGTTTTAAAGTTTCTTTTAAAGGAGGTGGTTTGATCATTAAAAATTTCAAATTAATTAATAAATCGAAAAAACAAATAGTTATAAGTCTTACATGAAGTTGCTAAAAGACATATTATACAAAGTAGAAATACAATCTGTTATCGGAAATACGGATATTGAAATTAATAAAATAGAATTTAACTCAAAAAAAATTATACAAAATGATTTATTCATAGCTATTAAAGGTTATAAATCAGATGGAAACAGTTTTATAAGTAATGCTATTTCTAACGGTGCAAATGCTATTATATGTAATTCAGTTCCTAGTCAAATCACAAAAGATGTAACCTATATAATTGTTTTTGATTCAAGAAAAACTTTATCCTTAATATCTTCAAATTATTATGATAATCCCTCACAAAAAATAAAGCTTATTGGAGTTACTGGAACGAATGGCAAAACATCTTGTACTACATTAATGTATCAGCTTTTTAAAAGTATTTATAAAAAAGTAGGATTAATATCAACTAATATAATAATGGTTAATGATATTGAATTTAATACTAGCCAAACTACTCCTGACTCACTATTTCTTAACTATATTTTAAATGAAATGGTTAATTCAAAAGTCGAATATTGTTTTATGGAAGTTTCATCTCATGCAATATCACAAATGAGAACTTATAATTTGAATTTTAATGTGGGTGTTTTTACAAATTTAACTCACGACCATTTAGATTATCATAAGTCTTTTAAAGATTACCGTGATGTTAAAAAAATATTTTTTGATTCTTTACCTAAATCAAGTTTTGCAATAACCAATGTTGATGATAAGAATGGTAATTATATGGTTCAAAATGCAGTTTGTAAAATCTTTTCATATTCTTTGAAATCTAATTCAGATTTTTCTGTAAAAATTTTAGAAAAAGATTTTAATGGAATGAAATTGTTAATAAATGACACTGAATTATGGACTAAGCTAACAG
>CABXBY010000056.1 GCA_902510655.1 uncultured Bacteroidota bacterium
TGTCTTTTAGAATTCCTGCTCCCGCCCCTTTTGAAACAACTTTTTTAACTGGACATCCAAAATTAATATCAATAATATCTGGTTTTACAGATTCTACAATGTCTACAGACTGAAGCATTGAATCAAGGTTTGCTCCAAAAATTTGAATTCCAACTGGCCTTTCTTTTTCAAAAATATCTAATTTTATCACGCTTTTTTGAGCATTCCTAATAAGCCCTTCGCTAGAAATAAACTCTGTGTAAACCACATCAGCGCCTTGCTCCTTACACAAGGCTCTAAAAGGAGGGTCGCTTACGTCTTCCATTGGGGCTAACAAAAGAGGGAAGTTTGGTATTTCGATTTCGCCTATCTTAATCAAAAATTAAATATTTTAGTGCAAAAGTAAAATATTAATCTTAATAGACTTAAAGAGTTTATTACATTATATTTGTGCCTTATTTATTCTAAATGGCTGAAATTAGAAACTTCTGTATTATAGCGCACATCGATCATGGCAAAAGCACACTTGCCGACAGGCTTCTTGATTATACCGGCGCTGTTACAAGTAGAGAAAAACAAGATCAGCTTTTGGATAATATGGATATTGAAAGAGAGCGTGGTATAACAATTAAGTCTCACGCTATTCAAATGAATTATGAAAAAGAGGGGGTTGATTATGTTTTAAATTTAATCGATACACCTGGCCATGTTGATTTTTCATACGAAGTCTCCAGGTCTATTGCCGCTTGCGAAGGCGCACTTCTTATTGTGGATGCTGCTCAAAGCATTCAGGCTCAAACAATTTCAAACCTTTATTTGGCTTTAGAAAACGACTTAGAAATAATCCCTGTACTAAACAAAATTGATCTTCCTTCGGCAAATCCTGAAGAGGTTAGTGATGATGTTATTGATCTTCTTGGCTGTAAAAAAGAAGAAATTATACACGCCTCTGCAAAAACAGGGCTTGGAATAGGAGACATTTTAGACGCTATAATTAATGTGGTTCCTGCGCCTAAAACGGACGACAACGCGCCTTTAAAGGCGCTTATTTTTGACTCTGTCTATAATCCTTTCAGGGGGGTAGAAACTTATTTTCGGGTTTTTTCTGGAAAAATTTCTAAAGGCCAAAAAATAAAATTTCTTGCTACTCAAAAAGAATATTCTGCTGATGAGGTTGGTACTTTAAACCTTACGCAAACTCCTAAAAAATATATTGGTGCTGGAGATGTGGGTTATTTAATAACTGGTATTAAAAATGCAAAAGAAGTTAAGGTTGGCGACACTATAATAGACGTCGATTCATTAGACAACAAAGGGGTTTCTGGTTTTGAAGATGTAAAGCCAATGGTCTTTGCTGGTATTTACCCAGTAGACACAGAAGATTACGAAGAATTACGGTCTTCAATGGACAAGTTGCAATTAAACGATGCTTCTTTGGTTTATTCTCCCGAAAGCTCTTCTGCTCTTGGTTTTGGTTTTAGATGTGGTTTTTTAGGAATGCTTCATTTAGAAATAATTCAAGAAAGGCTTGAAAGAGAGTTTAATATGTCTGTAATTACAACTGTTCCTAACGTGTCTTATAGTGCATATACCAGAAAAGACCCAAACGCTCCAATACTTGTGAATAACCCAACTGATTTGCCAGACCCTTCAAGTCTAGAAAGAGTTGAAGAGCCTTTTATTAAGGCAACCATAATTACAAAGTCTGATTATGTTGGAAATGTAATGAGTTTGTGTATTGAAAAAAGAGGTGAAATAAAGAATCAAACCTATTTAACCACTCAAAGAGTTGAACTTGTTTTCAATATGCCTCTTGCTGAAATTGTTTTCGATTTTTACGACCGGCTTAAAACTGTTTCAAAAGGTTATGCTTCCTTTGACTACTCGCCTGTTGGGATGAGAAAATCCAGGCTAGTTAAAGTCGATTTATTGTTAAACGGCAGTTCTGTCGATGCCCTTTCTTCGTTAATTCATTCTGACAACGCTTATTCTATAGGGAAAAAAATGTGTGAAAAATTACGACAATTAATTCCTAGACAGCAATTTGACATTCCTATTCAGGCTGCAATTGGTGCTAAAATTATCTCAAGAGAAACAATAAAAGCTGTTAGAAAAGATGTAACTGCCAAATGTTACGGTGGAGATATTAGTAGAAAAAGAAAGCTTCTTGAAAGACAAAAGAAGGGTAAAAAGAAAATGAGGCAAGTAGGAAGTGTTGAAATTCCCCAGGAAGCTTTTATGGCTGTTTTAAAACTTAACGACTAAGGTTTATTCTTCACTTTTTTTGTCAAAATTAAAAGCTTCTTTATAGGAATTCTGCTTAAAAACATTATTTTTATTTAAATGAAAAAACTAGACAGAAGCCTTTCTTTACCATATGTCATTGCAATTAGTATTGGGGGTATGCTTGGTAGTGGAATTTTTGTGCTACCTGGTTTTGCTTCTGGAATAACAGGTTCTTCGGTTTGGCTAGCGTATTTGCTTGGAGCTTTGTGTGTTTTACCTGCGGCTCTTTCTAAGTCTGAGCTTGCTACCGCAATGCCTTCGTCTGGAGGAACTTACGTTTATATAGAGCGTGCATTTGGCCCTTTGTTTGGAACAATTTCAGGAATTGGACTGTGGCTCTCTTTGCTTTTAAAAAGCTCTTTTGCTTTAATAGGTCTAGGTGCGTATCTAGCGGTGCTAACAAGTGTTGATGATGGAATGACGCGATTAGTCGCCTTAGCTTTTTTGGTGTTTATTTTTTTTCTAAACGTATTTGGTGTAAAAAAGGTGGGCAAGGTTCAGCTTGTTATTGTTGTTATAAGCCTTGTTTGTCTTACTGCGCTTTTTTTCTTTGGGTTTTCTTCTATCGAAGAGTCTTATTTAAACCCTTTTTTAAAAGATGGAAACGTAGGCTTAATTTCCGCTGTTGCCTTTGTATACTTATCGTATTCTGGAGTAATTAAAATTGCTGCAATTGCTGGAGAAATTAAAAACCCTGATAAAAACCTGCCTTTAGCGATGATTCTTTCCCTTTTGTTTATAGCTGGTATTTATGTTTTTATTTCTTTTGTTTTGGTTGGTAATGTTGATCCTAATGTTTTGTCAACTGATCTAAGGCCTATTCATACTCTTTCTGAGCTTGTTGGGGGAACAACTTTTGGATATGCTGTTGCTTGTGTTGGGGTTTTAACCCTCATGTCTGGCGCTAATTCTGGTGTATTAGCCTCTTCGAGATTTCCTTTTGCAATGGCAAGAGACCTTTTGGTTCCGTCTTTCTTTTCAAAGATTCACTCTAAATACCTAACCCCTATAGCCTCTATTTTGTTCACGTGCGTTATTATGGCTTTAGTCATTCTGTTTTTAGACGTTGTTAAAATCGCTAAACTTGCGAGTGCGTTTATGGTAATGATGTTTGTTTCTGTTAATCTTTGTGTTATAATTTTAAGAGAAACTTCTGCCCAATGGTATAAGCCTTCGTATAAATCTC
>CABXBY010000057.1 GCA_902510655.1 uncultured Bacteroidota bacterium
CTTGGTTTTGCAATTTATGCTATGGTTGCCTTTGTTTGGGGAAAGACAGTGTTGACAAATGAAAATTTACCAAACGGATTTGAAGTTGCTGAAGTAATGAAGCCTTATGGGTTTCAAGATGGAGATAAAATTTTAGAGGTTAATGGAGAGAGTTTAGAAGATGTAAGAGATATTAATAAGTTTTTATTTTTAAGAGATATTAGTGAAGTTAGAGTAGAACATTTAAATGGAAAAAAAGAAAATATTTCTGTCCCTGAAAATATAGGAACTATAATGTTTGAAAACGGAGCAATCAGAGCTTTTAATCCTTTTTGGGCTCCTGCAATACTAGATTCAATAGTTCCTAATTCTCCTGCTTACAATGCAGGTTTTTTAAAAGGTGATAGAATTGTAAAAGTTAACGGAAATGATGTTGTTAAATGGGAAGAATTTACTGAACAGGTAAAAGCAAATACATCTCAAAATATAAACATTGATATTAAAAGAGGAAATGAAGTGCTTTCAAACACAATAACATTAAATGAGAATAATCAAATTGGTGTTTCAAGTTTACAGTCAATTAATTTAACTCCAACAATCCTAAAATATTCTTTTATTGAAAGTCTAAATGACGGATTTGACCGAGCATACTGGGAGCTTTTAGATTATGTAGGCCAATTTAAATATGTTTTTACAAAACAAGGAGCTTCTCAACTTGGAGGGTTTGCTGCAATAGGAAATTTATTTCCAGATGCGTGGAATTGGAAAGATTTTTGGGAAACTACCGCGCTTCTTTCTATTATTCTAGCCTTTATGAACGCTTTACCAATCCCTGCCTTAGATGGAGGACACGTTATGTTTTTGATGTATGAAGTCGTAACTGGATCTAAGCCAAACGATAAGTTCATGGAATATGCACAGATTACAGGATTCTTTTTATTAATGGCATTAGTTTTATATGCTAATGGAAATGATGTTGTTAGGTTCTTATTTAATTAATTTTTGAATTAATTAATTTGACTACGTTAAAATATAAATTATATTTGCCCTCGCTAAACGCAAACTCCTCCTTAGCTCAGTTGGTTAGAGCATCTGACTGTTAATCAGAGGGTCCTAGGTTCGAGCCCTAGAGGGGGAGCCATATTAGACAGGAGGTCATTTTTGACCTCCTTTTTATTTTTATTCCTCCGTAAAACCTTGCTGGCCAACATAATAGACTTAATTTCTGGAGTGAAAATGTTGTTGCAACTCTCAAAATCGAAATTTTCGAATTTTTCAGTAAAGATGCAACCAAGAATCTTCTTTTTGGTTTTTCCATCTGCCTTATCCCAATAATATAATATTGAAATACTCATAATTTTAAGGTTTACCTATCTATACCCTAAAATTATAGCAGCCACACCCCTCATGCAGCATAAAACCTATATTTTATCGCTATCAAAACACTCACAAATTAAAGTGTACGCTATTATTGTGATTAATGGATTTTGCCGACTAAAATTGGTGAAGGATCATACCGTGGGGGACCTCCCTGCAGCACTCCCTGCCGTATCCCCCCTTAAATACCTCTTTTTTTGGTATCTGTAGAGGGGGGCAATGACCTGAGCGAATATTTTTCTGGATTTTTTGGAAAAACTCAAGTTTTTTAAAAAATAAATTTTCCAGAATTTTCTCTAAAAATCAGTTTTACACCTGAAGTAGTTTCTCCAGAATTTTGACCATAGCGTAGGTGTCTAACTCACAATATTCTAATAGTTGTCTTCTTGTTTCTTCAACATCGCCTTCAAAAGTTCCATTAACCATGGAAAGAAATGTGTTTGATGCGGTACCTCCTTCTTTTATAGGGAGGTCGTTGTATGATAGTTCAGGAACAAGTGCAGGTAGAACTGACTTAATAGAATAACTCCCCTTCATTTCATGAGGAGTGGTGTAAAAGCAATATGCAAAAGCATCTTGAAAGTTTAAAAGAGAAAACAAAGGTTGTGGCGTAGTTTAAACTTCTGTTAAACAAAATAACGAGTTATTAAAATTTTATACCTTTGCCAATGGATATGAAGCAGTTTTTCTATAAAATAATGTCTTTAGCAATGGCTTTTGTAGTGTTATTCTCTACAATGTCATTTACTGTGAATATGCATTATTGCGGAGATACTTTAGTAGAAACTGCTATTTTTCATAAAGCCAAAGGTTGCGGTATGGAAATGGAAAAGCCTTCAACCGAAGGATGTTCTATTACCAAGAAAAATTGTTGTGATGATAAACAATTAGCAATTGAAGGTCAAGACGAAATACAATTGCAAGTTGACAAAATTACATTTGAGCAACAAGTATTTATAGCTTCATTTGTTTACACTTATAGTAACCTTTTTGAAGGTTTAGAAAATAACGTTTCTACTTACGAAGAATATAAACCGCCACTCGTCATAAGGCAACTCTACAAGATTCACGAGACTTATTTAATTTGATTTTTAAACAATAGACTTTATTATCCTATGGCTGCATTTTCGCAAGGATAATTTGCTGTATTCGCTGTTGTCTCAACATCAATGTCTAACTGTTTAATAATCAAAACCAATGCTAAATAAAAGCATCAAATTTTTAATAGAAAATAAACTCGTAGCAGTTCTGCTACTCGTCCTTTTTGTAGGATGGGGAACGATTAATGCACCTTTCAATTGGGATACTGGTTTCTTACCAAGTAATCCTGTGGCTGTTGATGCAATCCCTGATATTGGAGAAAACCAACAAATAGTATTTACTAAATGGGATGGTCGCTCACCACAAGATATAGAAGACCAAATTACCTACCCGTTAACTACTTCATTATTGGGTATTCCAGGTGTAAAAACCATTCGTAGTTCCTCTATGTTCGGCTTTTCAAGTATCTATATCATTTTTGAAGAAGATGTTGAGTTTTATTGGAGTAGAAGTAGAATTCTGGAAAAATTAAATTCGTTACCTAGTGGTTTATTGCCAAACGATGTAAATCCAGCATTGGGTCCAGATGCCACAGGATTAGGACAAATATTTTGGTACACACTTGAAGGTCGTGATGAAAAAGGTAATGTTACTGGTGGTTGGGATTTACACGAACTAAGAAGTATTCAAGATTACTATGTAAAGTATGCATTGTCCTCTGCAAGCGGTGTTTCAGAAGTAGCATCTATAGGTGGTTATGTTCAAGAATATCAAGTGGACGTGAATCCAGAACTAATGCGTCAA
>CABXBY010000058.1 GCA_902510655.1 uncultured Bacteroidota bacterium
ACATTATATCTAATTGAGCCTGCATTTTTTCCCAAATAGCATAACCATAAGGTTTTATCACCATACAACCTCTAACCGATGAGTTTTCAGCCAAGTCAGCCTTTACTACTAACTCGTTGTACCATTTAGAATAATCTTCTTCTCTTTTAGTTAACTTTTTGGACATGAATTGCTATTGGCATAATTATTGATTAATTTTAAGTGTTGCTAAATTAATTAAATTATAAACAAAATGAGATACTTAATATTATTACTTTTTACAATATCATTAATTAGTTGTGGACCTTTAAATTCAATTAACTCGAATAGTAGTGATGGTATTTATGGAAATAATGTTGAAGTTTCAAGCAATAATAGTGCATTTTATAAAAATTATTTTGAACAAAAATCAGATGAATTAGGTATTAATAGTTCTATTAATGATTCTGTTCTTACTGATATAAATTCATATTCTTCAAATACAAATGTTTCATATACTAATAGTAACGGTTCTTGGGGAGATAATCCAACTTCAGTAAATATAATATTTAGAGATCGTTACGTATACAAACCATACATGAATTACTATCCTTATGGATATAATTGGTACGACAATTACATGTCTAGTTATTGGAATAGATGGTATTCTCCATGGGGATTTAACTATCCTAGATATCGAAATGGATATGGTTATGGTTATGGTTATGGAATGTGGAATAACTGGTGGCATCCATACTACAATGGACCAGATTATAATGATCCTTATTACTACAGAAACGATAATAGAGTTGCCTACATGAATGGCAAAAGAAGTTCTCTATATTCTAATGATAAAGGAATTCTTGAAAACTCATCCAGTTCAAACACAACAACAAATTATAATGTTGGAAGAAATGATAGTAAAATAGTAAATTCTAAAACAGGAGAAAAAACAGAAAAATTAGAACAAATTAAAAACAGAAACATTAATAGAGTTTACTATGCTCTTAAAAATAGCCAAGGCAGAGTAGGACCAGCAAGAGGGTACCAAAACAGAGGTGAAGTTGGAAATTACGGTAATTCTGCAACTGATAACAAATCAAAATCTAATTTTCAAGCAAGTAAGTACGGATCAAATACAAGATCATATGATGTGTCCAGATCTAGTAAAGGATCCTTAAATAAAGGAAGAGCTTATTCTAGACCTGAAAATAATAGTAATAATTCCAGTAATACAAGAAGCTATTCTAGACCAGAAAGCAACAGTAATAATTCTAGTAATAAAGCTAGAAATTATTCAAGACCTCGATCTAATACTTCGTCAAGCTCAAGCAGCTCTAGACCGACCTACAGTCCGCCGTCTAGCTCATCAAGGTCTAGGGTTGGTAATGTGAGCAGCAGTAGTTCCTCAGGAAGATCAGGTAGCGTATCTAGAGGTAAAAGATAATGTCTTAAATGTTACATAGAAAAATTTCATTTTTATTATTGATTTTTTCATTTTCTTTAAACTCACAAAGTTTAAATGATTTTTTAAAAATTTCTATTGATAACCCAGTTGGTTCTGCAAGGTTTGAGTCAATGGGAGGTGCATTTGGTGCTCTTGGTGGTGATTTGTCTGCAATTAACGTTAACCCTGCTGGCAGTGCTGTTTTCAACGATAATCAATATGAGTTTACACTTTCTAACAGTAAAAAATCAACTAAATCCTATTATTATTCTGACACATCTGTTAAAAATAAAAATAAGTTTAGTGGTAATCAAGGCGGTGGAGTTTGGGTTTTTAAAAATTATGGAGGAGGAAACGTTAATAAAATATCCTTTGGTGTAAATGCACAAACTAATAATTCCTATTATGATAATTTTGAAATAAAAGGTAATAATCAATTTAATTCAATAGATAAATTTTTCCTTAACAATTCTAATGGAGTTACAGTTTCAGATGTAAATGTTGGTACAAATGAATCCATCTCTGAAGTTTATAAATTTCTAGGAGAGTATTATGGTTTTTCAGCGCAACAAGCATTCTTGGCATACCAAGGTTATCTAATTGACTTTGATGATTCAAATAATACCTTTTATTCGCTTGCACGCTATAATAATGGAGTTGATCAACAATACACAAGTGATTCTAAAGGTTACAATAATAAATACAATTTAAATATGGCAATTCAATTTAAGGAAGATTTTTATTTTGGATTAAACATTAACACACACGAAATATATATAGAAAATTACACGAGACATTTCGAGTCAAATTTTGACGAAGATTCAGCAATAAAATCAATTTTATTTGAAAATAGACTTACAACTTATGGAGAAGGTTTTTCTTTTCAGATTGGTGCATTAGGAAAATTTAATAAATTAAGAATTGGAGTTTCTTATCAATCACCAACCTGGTACACTCTTTGGGACGAATCAACACAATATTTAGAAACCGAATCAGTTGATGTAAATGGGTTAAATTACAGAGACATAGTTGATCCCAGAATTACAAATTTATATCCAAAATACAAATTAAACTCTCCATCTTCATTAACATTGAGTACAGCTTTAATTATTGGAAAAATTGGACTAATAAGTTTTGATTTAATTTCTAAAGATTATTCTAATATTAAAGTTAAACCAAATAATGAGTTTAATGATTCAAATAATTTAATTAAATCTCAACTGCAAAGTACCTTAAATTTTAAAATTGGATCCGAAATAAGATTGAATAAATTAAGTTTAAGAGCTGGATTCAATTCAATCGAAAACCCTTATGTAAACTTTACTGAAAACAATACTTCCCACTCATTTGGATTTGGTTATGATTTTGGAAATACATTGATTAATTTATCGTACAAAACAATAGAGCAAATAAAAAATCATCAATTATTTGATACAGGATTAACTGATAATGCATTACTGGAATCATCTAACTCAATTTCATCACTATCAATTATTTTTAAATTTTAGAATCAACTTTTTAGTAAAAATATTAATCTTTAACTACCTTTACACCCACATATGAAACTAAATAAGAAATACGATAAATTTTTAGAAGAAGAGTTTGATTTATTAGGCGATGATCACATGGCTACCTCTTTTGATACACCAATTAGAGATGATGCTTTTGACATTTTAGATG
>CABXBY010000059.1 GCA_902510655.1 uncultured Bacteroidota bacterium
GAAATTTAACCTCTTTCTGGTTTATAGCAGTAAAGATTAAATAGTCTTCTTTTTCACAAGAAGAAATATTTACAATTAAAAATGTAAATAATAATAGTTTACTAAATTTTAATATAGTTTTCATAATTAATAATTTGGATTTTGTGTTAAGTTAGTATTCACTAGAAGCACAGCTTCTGGAATTGGGAAAATTCTTCTATAATCGTCAGAAGCTTTCCCTTGAGCAGCTCCTGCTTTAAATGGCCACATATAATCAGATGTAACAAATTTATTATGTCTAATTAAATCAGATCTTCTTTGTCCTTCCCAATACAATTCTCTTGATCTTTCATCTAATACAAAGTCAGATGTCAAATCAGAACTTGTAATAGTTGGAGCACCAGCTCTAGATCGTAGTTGATTGATAAGATCTGTTGCAGTGGCTAAACTACCACCACCACCTTTTACAGCAGCCTCAGCATAATTTAGATAAACTTCAGCTAATCTAATTATTGATAAATCTGTGTCTACATGATTTCCTGACGAATCAGAACCAGCAGTTCCAGTTGTATCTACATTTCTAAACTTAGTAACTCCGTATCCTTCTTTAAATGGAGCAACCTTTTCCATTTCATAATTTTGACCATCAGTATGAAACATTGCTCTGGAATCTGACCATGCCGTTGGATGACCATCACCATTTGTTGCGGTTACTGAATATTCGAACTTATCAACTAAAGCTTTGGTTGTTCTAAGTCCACCCCATCCTCCGTTAACGCCAAACATCGAAGGGTCCATTGAACCACCTATTGGTGCGTGCACCATAAAAGTTCCTCCACCCCAAGTTTGACTATTTAATCCATCAAATTGAACAACAAATATAAACTCATTTTGAGCTCCATTTGTGTTATTGTCAGCTAAAAATAATTCATCATATGCTGAACCATTTCCATTACCATCACTTGTGTTTAAAGAATATGAACTTGAAATAACTTTTTCCGCATTTGCTATAACCTGAGAACTCATATCAGAACCAATATATACTGGTGCATTTAAATATAATCTGGAAAGTAGTGACCAAGCTGCTACTTTATCAACCCTACCATATTCGTTAGATCTGGAATCTGCAAGTAAAGAACTAAGTTCATTAAGCTCCGTTTCTATAAAAGAGAAAATTTCTTGTCTATTACTTTGCTGAGGAAGTTCAGAAGTTAACTGTGTAACTAAAGGAACATTAGCATACATGTCTATAAGTTGTAGATATGCATAAGCTCTTAAAAATCTAGCTTCAGCAACAAAATATGCAGCATCTGTATTGGAAGAAGCTAAATCTGCAGCATTTTCAATAAATGAATTAGAAAAAGATACAACCTGTGCTAACCTAAAATACATTCCTTGAGTCCACGGATTATTTATGTCCCAAGACATTTCATGAATATTAGGTAGTCCTGGGTCACCCCATCCTACAACAGCTTCATCGGTACTACAAACATTTAAAGTATATAAAATCCTAGTATATTGAGAAAATCCTTCATCAATTAAACTTGGGTCTATATCTGGGTTACCATCTGGACCAGACTGGCCAGTTATAGCTAAACTTGCATATATTTTAGCAAGAGCTCCTTTTGCAGAATCGACGTCTTTAAAAACATCAATTTCTGTAAATAAATCAGGATCAGTTGGATCTTGATCCAAATCAGCATGACACGAAACTAGTATCAAAGATGATAATGTGAATAAATAAAATATTTTTTTCATAATATTAGTTTAAAAGTTAATATCAAGTCCTAATGCAATAGCTCTTGATCTTGGATAAAAATTACTATCTAAACCACCTGTTATTTCAGGATCAATTCCTTCATATTCAGTAATGGTAAGCAGGTTATCTGCACTTATATATAATCTCATTGGATTATTGTCAATTACATTATCGACTGTCCAGCCTAATGTAACGTTGTCTAATTTAAAAAAAGAAGCATTTTGAATATAATGATCACTAACCCCATTTTTATCAGAAAAATATAAAAACCCTGTATCTAAATAAGAACTATGAACATTTGATAATCTTCCTAAATTCCATATTTGATTTTCAACTGAAGCTGCCATCATTCTGTTCGAACTGTAGTTTCCTAAACTAGCTCTAGAAGCCATGCTTAAATCAAAATCTTTATATGTAATAGACGCCGTTAATCCCATTAAAACATCAGCGTATGGATCTTTATAAAAGTACCTGTCGTCATTATTAATACGTCCATCACCATTTAAATCAGCATATGAACCTTCAATTGGTCTACCTTTGTGATCATAAATCTGTTTATACACATAATATGTGTATGGAGATTTTCCTGTTTCATGTCTTTGTATAAAAGCACCAAAACCAATTCCACCAACATTTTGTTCATTATCAAGTCTAGTGATCTTGTTATCATTTACTGAAACATTATAACTGATGTCAAATTTTAAATCATCAGATTCATATAAAGTAGAGTTTAGTTGAAATTCAACTCCTTTATTTTCCATATCTCCAATGTTAGCATCAATTGTTGTACCAAAATTTGTGAATGGATCGATAACAGCTGTAGCAATTAAATCATTAGTATTTTTAACATATGCATTTAATGAACCGCTTAACTTTAAGTCAGAAAATGTAAAATCGATACCAAAATTAGTGGTTTGACCTACTTCCCATCTTAAATTCTTATTTATTGGCGCTGGTCTGTAAGTTGAATAA
>CABXBY010000060.1 GCA_902510655.1 uncultured Bacteroidota bacterium
CTCCAGCAAACAACAAGACTTGTGAGACTGGAACAAGCGTGTCGGATACCCAGAGCACAGTAGCATTTAGTTGGAACGCTTCTGCCAGTACCAACACTTATGATGTTAGAATCACTAATCTAAACACAAGTACAGCTACAAATAAAAACGGAGTGTCTGCAACAAGCACAACAGCTACACTTGATAAAGGCGTGCCTTACTCATGGAAAGTAACTTCAAAAAACACTCAGACTACAACTACAACACCAAGTGATACATGGAAGTTTTACCTAGCAGGCGATGGTGTGGTTAATTATGCACCGTTCCCAGCAGAGCTTAAAACTCCAGCGTCTGGTTCAACTGTTACTCTTAGTGATGGTAAAGCTACATTTACTTGGGAAGGAACAGATCCTGATAGTGGAGATACGCTTAGTTACACGGTTTATGTAGACACGGTTGATGGAAAACAAACACCAACAACAGCTTTAACAGATCTGTCAGCACAGACTGCTGATGTGGAACTGGAAGCTGCGACAACGTATTACTGGAGAGTGAAAACATCAGACGGAACTAATGCGAGTTACTCCATTGTTTACTCGTTTAAAACGCAGTAGAGTTATAATTAAAATACCTAAATTTGAGCTTTAGATAAACTATTGTTAAATGAAGCTAATTAGAATATTTATACTTTGTCTGATATTAAAATTTACATCTTAGATAGAGATCAAAAAAAACATTCTCTAATTGTTCCAACTGATATGAATATGAATCTAATGGAAGCTTGTAAAAGTTATGAGTTTCCTGTTGAAGGTATTTGTGGAGGTATGGCAATGTGTGCTTCATGCCAGGTTTATGTAAACTCTGAAAATTTACTTGAAAATATTTCTGAAGATGAAAAGGCTATGCTATCCGAAGCTTTTCATATAAAGCCTAATTCTAGATTAGGGTGTCAAATACCAATCACTGAAGATTTAGATGGTCTTGAGTTTGAAATTGCTCCTGAATAAGTTTTAGTTTCCTTTTTTAATTAGATTTAAAGCAGAACCTTCTTTGTACCATTCAATTTGTTGAGCGTTGTAAGTGTGGTCGGCTTTTATTAAATCTTTAGTGCCGTCCGAATGAACTATTTCTATAGTTATTTGCTTTTCTGGGCTAAATGATTCTAAGTCTATAAAATTAAATAGATCATTTTCTTGAATTAAATCATAATCAGATTCATTGCTAAATGTAAGTCCTAGCATTCCTTGCTTTTTTAAATTCGTTTCATGAATTCTAGCAAAAGATTTGACAAGAACAACTTTAACTCCCAGATGTCTAGGTTCCATTGCAGCATGTTCTCTTGAGGATCCTTCTCCATAATTGTGGTCTCCTACAACTACAGTATCTATTCCATTTTTCTTATAATCTCTTTGAGTATCAGGGACTCCTTGATAATCACCAGTTAAGTGGTTTTTTACAAAATTTGTTTTTTCATTATAAGCATTAATAGCTCCAATTAGACAGTTATTAGAAATATTATCTAAATGTCCTCTGTATCTAAGCCATGGTCCAGCCATAGAAATATGATCAGTTGTACATTTTCCAAGCGCTTTAATTAATAGTCTAGCATTTGTAATGTTTTTTCCATCCCAAGGTTTAAATGGGTTTAGTAATTGAAGTCTTTCAGATTTTTTATCTACAACAACATTTATATCTGATCCATCTTCAACTGGTTCTAAATATCCAGCATCTTCAACTTCAAATCCTTTAGGAGGTAATTCCCATCCAGTAGGCTCATCTAACTTTACTTTTTCACCATTAGAATTAATCAGTGAATCAGTTAAAGGATTAAAGTCTAATCTTCCCGAAATTGCTATTGCAGCTACCATTTCAGGTGATGCTACAAATGCATGGGTATTCGGATTGCCGTCTGCTCTTTTAGCAAAATTTCTATTAAAAGAGTGGACAATAGTATTCTTTTCTTTTAAATCTGCACCTTCTCTTGCCCATTGACCAATACATGGTCCACAAGCGTTTGTAAATATTTTGGCATTTAGATTTTCAAAAATATTTAAAAACCCATCTCTCTCTGCTGTAAATCTTACTTGTTCTGATCCAGGGTTGATACCAAACTCAGCTTTTGTAGCAAGATTTTTATCAATGGCTTGTTGAGCAATTGATGCTGCTCTAGATAAATCTTCATAGGATGAATTTGTACACGACCCGATTAATCCCCATTCAACTTTAATTGGCCAATCATTCTCTTTTGATCTAGCACTCATTTCATTAATTGGAGTGGCAATATCCGGAGAAAAAGGCCCGTTTACATGTGGCATAAGTTCCGAAAGATTAATCTCAATTACTTGATCAAAATATTTCTCAGGATTTTCATATACTTCTGGATCAGCTGTAAGGTATTCTTTTACTTGGTTAGCTGCATCCGCAATATCATTTCTATCAGTAGATCGTAAATATCTCTCCATGGACTCATCATATCCAAATGTTGATGTAGTAGCTCCAACTTCTGCTCCCATATTACAAATT
>CABXBY010000061.1 GCA_902510655.1 uncultured Bacteroidota bacterium
ATTTAGGTATCATTTCTTCTATAGCATATTCGTAGGTTTGAACAGCTAAGGTATCAAAATTAAAAGGTCTTAAAATTAAAGTTATCGGAAGTTCTTTTATGATATCAACAAAAGTGATCAAAAATGCAATAGCAATAGCAGATTTATTAATAGGAAGGTGAATTGATTTAAACAATTTAAATGGACCCATTCCTAAATTAACGGCTGTATCATCATAAGAGCTAGGGTGTTTTTCAAAACTGGATTTAAGTGGAGAGATTCCCACTGCCATGTATCGCATTACGTATGCATATACTAAAACAATAAATGATCCAATTAATAATTCAAACTTAAATGGTAATAAGGAAAACAGTATAATTAATGACAAACCTATTACAGCTCCAGGAAGTGCATATGTTAATGAAATAGCCTCATTAAAAAATGTTAAAGTTTTATTTTTTATAATTCTTTTTAAAAATTGAAAGTAAACTGCTATCATAATAATAATTGAAGAAGCTATTAAGGAGATGATAAATGTATTAGAAGTTAGGTTTACAACTTTATAAAAATCAATTCTTTCAAATTCATAAATTACATTTCCAATGATAAATAGTATTGGTATGATAAATCCTAGAGTGACAGGTACAATACATACCATGTGTATAATTACTTTTTTACTATTAGATGGCTCCTCAATTTTAAATTTTTTTGTGTTGGGTTTATAGTGAAAATTGTATCTTGAGTTAAAGAATCTTTCTAAAAAAAAGAATAATACTACAACAAAAAATAAAAAAACTGCAAGTAATGAAGCTGTTTCAACATCTTGCATTGAATACCATGATCTAAAAATTCCACTTGTAAATGTGTTTACTCCAAAGTACTTAACAGCACCGTATTCGTTTAAAACTTCCATAATCACTAAAAAAAGTCCAGAAAAAATCGATACTCTAGAAAGAGGAATGATAATTTTATAAAATGTTTTTGTTTTAGACATTCCTAGACTTCTTGATAAGTCAATATAATTTGCTCCAATTAAGGAAAATGATAGCCTACAAGCAGTGTAAATATATGGGTAAAGAGCTAAAGCCATAATAATTCCTAATATTTCAATTTGTAAATAATCTTGATTTAATATGCTAGCAAGTTCAGGAAAATTATTTCTTGCAAAGCTTTGCACTGGTCCTGTATAACTCAAAACATCACTATATGTAAATGCCATAATATAAACTGGAATTGCAAGAGGCAAATAGAGCAGAATATCATAAATATTTTTTCCTGTAAAATTATTTGTACTTACATACCAAGCTGGTAAAACACCAAATATTAGAGAAAAAAATGAAGTTATTAAAACTAAATAGATAGTATCAAAAGAATAGTCAAACAGTAAATTGTTCCATAAATATTTGAAATTTGATGTATCTACATTAATTGTACTTATAATTAAAGCAACTATTGGTAGAATGACTAAAAGTGAAAGTATAAAAGTAGAAAGAATAAACTTTCTATTGTTCGAACGATATTTTTTATTTATTTCCAACCTGTTTTATCAAATATACGAATTGCTTCGCTCCTATTTTTGCCCAAAGAATTCAAATCTACAGGGTCTTTCTTAAACTTCCCCCAAGCCTGAACTATTTCAGCAGGTTTAACATCTGGATTTACAGAATATTCGTAACTATTACTAACATATGTTTTTTGAGCTTCAACACTGGTTAAATACTGAATAAGTTTTATAGCATTTTCACGATTTGGTGCATTTTTAGTTAATGCAAGACCTGAAATGTTTATGTGAGCGCCTCTTTCTTCTTCCCCTTGGTTAGGAAAAAAAACCGACACTGCATTACCAGCATTTATTTCTTCTTCCTTTTGCGAGGACAACAATAAACCAATATAATACGAATTTACAATTGCTATATCACCTTGTCCGGCTGCAATAGCCTTAACTTGATCTCTATCACTTCCTTTGGGGTCTCTTGCAAAATTAGAAACTACCCCTTCAGACCATTTAGTGGTGTTTTCTATACCTAAATTTTCTACAAGTGATGACATTAATGCTTGGTTGTATGCATTTGATGAAGATCTAACCAATAATTTACCTTTCCATTTTTCGCTAGATAGATCTTCATATGTAGAAAGCTCCTGTTTGCCGACTCTCTCATTACTGTAAACAACAACTCTAGATCTATATGTTACAGGGACCCAATAACCATTTTTGTCTAATAATTGAGGATCTATATTTTTAAAAACAGATTTGTCATTAAATTTTTGAAATAAACCCATATCACTACCTTGCCATAATTTTCCAACATCAACTGTTATAAAAAGATCAGCAGGTGAATTTTCACCTTCATTTTTCATTCGTTGAATTAACTCATCTGCATTTGCTTTTGTAACGTTAACTTTTATTCCAGTCAATTTTTCAAAATTCTGATATTGAATTTCATCAACATTGTAATGACGTTGACTGTAAATATTGATTTCATTTGATTC
>CABXBY010000062.1 GCA_902510655.1 uncultured Bacteroidota bacterium
TTACAGCTGAACCGTTGTTTGGTATTTTTGGAACAGACATTAGCTTTTACAGATCAGATGCTGACGCAACTGCTGGAGTGGCAACAACTGTAATTGATAAAACTGCTGATTACACGACTAGCGCTGGAAATGGATTTACTTTTAATACTACAGAAAACAGATGGGAACAAGAACTGTGGGTAAGGGTTGAAAACACCACTTTCGCTTCGCCTTGTTTTGATATCAAACAAGTAGCTACGTTATATATTAATAAACTTCCTGAACTTCTTACTGCAACTGTTGATGTTAATCAGTGTGATGTAGGAATCTTTAATCTAACAGATCAAGAAGATAATCTTTCCTCAAACTATGCTGATGAAGTTTTTGAATATTATGATTCTACGGGAACTTTAATTGCTGATCCAACTAATTATGAAATACCATCAAGTGTTAACGGAGGTCTTACTGAAGCTATTACTGTAACAGTTAGCACCACACCAAGTTTAGGAACAGCTTGTATTAACACCACTGCTAGTATAAATTTAGCATGGGCTGTGACTATACTTCCTGCTGGTTATACGCTAATAGACGAGTATTTAATCGAAACAGATCCTGATCCAAAAGGTCAAGGACAAGACGGTATTGAAACGTTTGACAAATCTATTTTTGCTACTGTTCAAGCAGATTTAATTACTGCTGAACCTGCTTTTAGTGGTAAAACATTTTCTTTTTACAGAAGCCAAAACGATGCGTTAACTTCCTCTGATAAAATAGATACTACTGTTGATTTTGCTACTGACAAGCAGACCAATGATGGATTTACTTTTAATGCCACTGAAAACCGTTGGGAACAACAAATATGGGTTTATATTGAAGATAGCGTGACTACTGCAATTGCGACTTGTTATGGACTTTATCAAATCGCTACTGTTTATGTTGAAAAAAGACCTGTGTTTTATGATGTTACTACTCAAGAACTTTGTGACGCACAGACGCCTTTAGACATGTACTCTTTGTTTGACACTTCATTATTGTTCAGTGAATTTACAACAGATCCTACTGGAACTGTAACACAAGATACTAGCTTGTTTACTGTTGAATACACTTATGTTGACGACACTGGAGCGGCTGTAACACTTGACCCTACACTTCCTTTAAGTTTTAATAGTGATGACCAAACTATTACAGTGACTCTAACTAACAACTCAACTAATAGTGCTTTAACTAATGGTGTTAGTACAGGTACTATTGAGTTTAAAGTTTATGAGCAACCTGTTGCTTATCCTACTGACCCTAGCGTTGCTGGAGTATACACTTTTGAAGAGTGTGATGACCTGGCCTCGGGAGCCGACAACGATCTGCTGACTGTTTTTGATATGTCTACTATTAAAACGGATTTACTTACAGATCTTAGTGGGACATCAGTAGCCCAAGATCCTAACAACTTTGATTTTGAATTTAGTGTAGCAGGAGCTGTCATTACTTTAGGTAATGATTATACGGCAACAACAGGAGATCAAATCGAGGTGACTATTACCAATCCTTTATTTACTAGTTGTGCAGAAACTATTACAATAGATTTTATAGTTAATGAGCTGCCTAGTTTTGATATAGACGATCCTACTGTAATCTGTTTAAATCCATTACCAGGTCAACCTGTTGAAATTGGAACTTTAAATCCTAAACTGCCAAACTACATTTACTCTTGGACTTACGATCAAGATCCCGCCTTTACTGGAGATAAAGAAACCATCCTAGTTGATAAAGGTGGCGTTTATACAGTAACTGCTCAAGATCCTGTAACTCTTTGTACTAGAGAAAAAAGTATCACAGTCACTGAATCAGAAATAGCCAGTATTGATTTAGATAAAGATGGAGATGTTACTGATAGTGAATACGAACATTTTATAGAAGTACTTGACCTAACAGATGATAATACCAATACTATTACTATAAATAATGTGACTGATCTAGGTATTGGTGACTACGAGTTTAGTCTAGACGACTCTTTTGGACCTTATCAAGACGATCCTGTCTTTACTGATGTTCCGCCAGGTGTGCATACGGTTTATGTAAGAGATAAAAACAGTTACTACACTTACGATTACGGCTGTGGAATAGCTGAAATTAAAGTCTCTATAATAGGATACAAAAAATACTTCACTCCCAACGGAGATGGAATCAATGAAAAATGGAAAATCCTTGGCATAAACTTTGATTTTAATAAAGACAGTAAAGTGTACATCTTTGATAGATACGGAAAACTTTTAAAACAACTGGACCCGCTAAGTGAAGGATGGGA
>CABXBY010000063.1 GCA_902510655.1 uncultured Bacteroidota bacterium
GGCAGTTCTAAAAACGCAGTACAGGTTTTAACTATTCACAAAGCAAAAGGGCTGGAATTCCCAGTGGTTATTTATCCTTTTGTTGACTCTGTGACTCATAGAAATTCTGGAAAAAGAAACTGGCTTCCTGTTTTTGAAGAAAACCTTTCAAAAAACATTTTAATTCCTTTCAACGAAAACTTCAGAGAATACTCTGACTCTTTTCGTAAAGAATACGATAGCATAAGCTCAAATGAGGAGTTAGACAATTTAAACTTATTGTATGTGGCTTTGACAAGAGCGGTAGACGAACTTCATATGATTTCAGAATATCCTAAAATAAAATCCATTAATTCTCACAATCAAATAATCAGAGCTTTTTTAGAAGATTCAGCAAGGTGGAAAGAGGATCATAATAAGTACAACTGGGGCAAACCTATATATAAAGAAAAATCTAAAAAAAATGAACCAACTCTCTTTTTTAAAGGGTATGAAACCAAATATTTTCAACCTAACCCTGACAAGAAGTTTTCAAATGAAAAAATTATTTTTGGTAATGTTTTTCACGATTTTATGTCCAACATTGAATTTGAATCCGATTATATCAAAGAAAAAAATGAACTAAAACTCTCAAGGTCAGTTGACAAACCCATTAAAAACAAAGTTATAAAATTGTCAAAAAGTATTATTGAGCACCCGGACTTAAAAGAATATTTTTCAAAAAGTAACTTGGTTTATTGCGAGCAAGAAGTCTTTACTGAGTCTAATAAAATAATTAAGCCAGACAGGCTTGTTTTTTTAGATTCTAACAGAGTAGTTATAATAGATTACAAAACAGGAGAAAAATCCAAAAAAGATCAAAAACAGATTTTGAAATATAAAAAAACTTTAGAAAATATGGGCTTCAAACTAGAGGCTTCATTGTTGGTTTATGTAGAAAACACAATTGACATAGTAAAAGTTAAATAGAACAAAATTTTTTTTTAAACGCCTATATCCTATAAATTCATTAAGTTTGCACTACAGAATTATAAAAAAAAGTATTCAATGAAAAAATTAATTAAAGTATTATCAGTTTTTGTTATGATTTTTTCAGTTAGCACCATGCTGGCTCAAGACAAAAACAATAAATGGCAGTTTGGAATTGGAGTCAATGCAATTGACTTTCATCCTGTAGGAACTGATTCGTCGGACAACTCAACTGGAGGACTGTTTAGTGAGTATTTCAATTTCGACGAAAACTGGAACAATCCGTCAACACCTGTCAATACAGTAAGCTTAATGAGATATGGAACAGAAAATGTTTCATATGGATTTAGAGCATCATTAAACTCTATAACTCGTCTTGGAGACCAGAGAGCTAGAATTACCCCTACTTTTTTAGGAAGCCTTGATGCTGTTGTGAATTATAACTTGCCGTTAACATTAAAAGTTGGGAGCGTTAAAATGAACACTTTTATTGAAGGAGGAACGGGTTATACTTGGTTTGGAAATGAAAGATCTCATACCCTAAACGGAGGATATGGAGTGAATATTCCTGTTTCTGAAAAAATGTCAATTAAAATTAATTCAACATATAAGCATGCTTTCAACGACATGCAGGCTTTAAAAGCGCACTTTCAACACAATGTTGGTGTAGCTATTAATTTTGGAGGAAAAGACTCAGATAGAGACGGTGTTTATGATCAATATGATGATTGTCCAAACACAGCAGGCTTACCAGCATTTAACGGATGTCCAGATAATGATGGAGACGGAATAGAAAACAGTAAAGATTCTTGTCCTGATGTTGCAGGGTTAGCTCAATTTGATGGCTGTCCTGATTCAGATGGAGATGGAGTGCCAGACACTAAAGACGTTTGTGTTAACGAAGCGGGTTCTGTTGAAATGAATGGGTGTCCTGATTCTGACGGAGACAGTGTTGCTGACAATGTTGATAATTGTGCTGATGTTGCAGGTCCAGCAGCTAATAACGGTTGTCCGTGGCCTGATTCAGATTCGGACGGTGTTCTAGATAAAGACGACAAATGCCCAAATACAGCAGGTTTATCAGCGTTTAACGGTTGTCCAGTCCCAACTAAAGAAATTATGAAACAACTTAATTCAGTTGGAGCAATGATTCCATTTGAATTAAATAGAGCAGAACTAGGGCCAAAGGTTAAAGGAATGTTAGGAGATGTTTTAGGAATTATGAATGATTATCCAAAAATCCCATTTATGATTGAAGGTCATACTGATTCTTCAGGACCAAAAGCTTTCAATCAAAAACTTTCAGAGCTTAGAG